>JAFYIM010000143.1 GCA_017538635.1 bacterium | reverse complement strand
TTTTAAAAACAACGATAAGTTCCGTGTTTTTGGTAAGCGTAAGTTTCAGCGGATTTTTAAATGATATGTTTTCGTCCCATTGGAAGCTATTAAAGAAACCATCGTTGGATAAAGCGGTGACAACAACTTCATCAGGCTTCAAAAATTCACAACTGACGGAACCCCTTCCAGAAACTGTTACATTGAGATCATAATTTCCAAAGACCGCCTCAACAATTGTATCTTCTTGCATAGAAAACTTCATTTCGCTATTTGCCCATTTTTCACCATTAACAGCGAAGTGACGAAACTTGTCTTTGTTTTTTGTAACTGTGAGTTCTACTTCGTCTGGCCCCGTGAATTCAAAGCTTGCAGAACCGTTGCCAATAACATTGAGCGATATATCGTAAGTTCCGAAAACCGCTTGAACTTCCGTGTCATCTTCCAATTCTAGCATTAGAAAATCATTTGTAACTTTTGTGCCATTGTAGGAGAAATAACGGAACTTACCATTGTTTTCCGTTACTCTAAATTCAACTTTGTCAGGTCCGACAAAACCTGAACTCACATCGCCATCACCAACGATCGCCAAAGAATAATCGTATTTGTTCGTAAATATATGTTCGCTGTCGAGGATGACTGGATAAGCTACTTCAGGAGAAAGTATAAATTTGGCTTTGGCCTTAAATTTGGAATTAATTGAAATTTTCGCCTGTATTCCTCCATTATTATAGGAGTAAGAGTACTTATTTTTTTTACTTTCAGGAAAAAAGGTTAGGGAAGCAAAATAATTTGAACCTTGATCAGAGCACCGTTTATCAAAGATCGTAAGTTTTTTGTTTTCAAGTTCAGAAAGTTTGGAAGTATCAATGGTACCTTTGGATTTGAAAACAGCTTTATTGGGTGTTATCCTTTCTTCTCCTGTCGAAAATGAGAAATAAGCCTTGACATCTTTTTCCTTCCACTTAAATTTTCCGTTGCTTGTATTTACGGAAACGTTTCGAGTTGCGGTCTTGCCACCGAATCCCTGATTTGTTCTTGGGAACAACGTCGGCATCACCAAATAATTGTCTAATGAATTGTAGATTGCCATGGGGATTCCATCCCACGAACTAGAAAGGAAGTTATAGTTCACCTGCCCGCTTAAATTAAGCGTTGACGAGCCTTTAATAAAACCGCAAGCGTTCACAACTCTCTGCGTAATGACAGAACCGGAGAAAACTTCTCCGGCTATAAGAAAAATCATGACTAAAATATGCAGGATGGATTTTTTCATCTGTTCCCCCCAAATTGATTTGGTTTGAACGTTAACTGTATCTAGTTTTCTTATAAAATTTTACCAAAAAGTCAAATTATTGGTGCGAAATAAATAAAGCTCGCTGAGGCTGGCATGACGACAAGTCGGCGGTCTTCGGCCGTTTCGCAATAATTTACCTGTGTTTTGTTAAAATGTATAGAACCGTTTTTTAATTAACATTTTCCCGGAGATAACAAATGTCTTATCTTGAACTGCAAAGCGTGAAACGCCGGCTGCACGGCTTTCTTCCCAGAATTTCAAACAGGATCGTCAAGGCCAGAAAGGACGTGACGGAAGTATTCATTTCTCCTTGCGGTTACAAGGAAAGCAACACTCCCCCGCCGGAATCCGAGTTCACTCCCTACGAGCAGGAGTCTGTCTGGGCGAAGACAAGGGAAAATCACTGCTGGTTCCGCGTCAAGTTCGAGATTCCCAAAGAATGGGGTAAGGAAAACATTTACCTCAATATCAAGCCTGAAAGAGGCTGCGCCTGCCTCACCACCCAGTACACCGCCATAAAAGGCGGCACGGCTATCCAGGGCTTGGACGGCAACCACACGAAAGTTCAGCTGGAAGCCTCCGACAAGGAGTTCTACCTCTACGCCTATTCCGGCTGCCCCATCGACCACATCGTCACCTTCGCCTGCGAACTGCAGCTTATCGATCCTGAAGTCGAAGGCCTCTATTACGACCTGAAGATATTGGAAAACGTTTTGAAGTTCGCGGATGAGGAAAGCCTTCTCGTCGCCCAGGCTAAGGACGCCGTCAACGGCGTCATCAACAGACTGGACACAAGGGATTTTGCAAGCCCGGAATTTTCCGAGACCGTCCGTGAAGCGAGAAAATACCTTAAAGAAGAATTCTACGGAAAACAGACGCCCATAGACGAATCCGTTTACAATATCGGACATACCCATATCGACGTCGCCTGGCTTTGGCCTATGCGCCAGACCAGGGAAAAAGCCCAGCGCTCTTTCGCCACCGTCATCGCGCTGATGGAAAAATATCCCGAGTACAAATTCATGTCCTCCCAGCCGGCCTTGTACTACTTTGTCCAGCAGGACGACCCCAAGCTCTTCGGGAAGATCAAGCAGCGCGTCAAAGAAGGCCGCTGGGACATCGAAGGCGGCACCTGGCTGGAAATGGACTGCAACCTGACTTCCGGCGAGAGCCTTTGCAGACAGCTGATCTTCGGACAGCGCTACTTTTTTGAAAACTTCGGGCGCCGCACGCGCTCCTTGTGGCTCCCCGACGTCTTCGGCTACGCCGCCGCGCTGCCGCAGATCCTGACTCAGGCGGGCGTCGACACCTTCGTCACCAGTAAGATCAGCTGGAACGAGACCAACAGGATGCCCTGGGACATCTTCGAGTGGCAGGGCATCGACGGCACCAAGATCCTTTCTTACTTTATCACTTCCCAGGACAGCGACAAGGGCAAGCCCGCTTCCCGCTACACGACCTACACCGGCGACACGCTGCCTTCCTGGCAGTTTGGCACTTACCGTCGCTTCGTTCCCAAGGAAGCCTGCGACGCCGTCCTTAACACCTACGGCCACGGCGACGGCGGCGGCGGCCCCACAGCCGAAATGATAGAGTATGTCGCCCGCCAGAAAGACGGCCTCACCACTCTTCCCAAAGCCAAATTCGCCACCGCCACGGAAACGCTCGAAAAGATCCACGAAAAAGCCAAGAAGTGCGAACTGCCCGTCTGGCGCGGCGAACTCTACCTGGAGTTCCACCGCGGCACCTATACTTCCGTAGCGGGCGTCAAGAAAGGCAACCGCCGGGCGGAATTCAATCTTCAAACCGTCGAGAACCTGGGCGTACTGGCCAATCAGTTCGGCCTTGCCAAATTCTCCCAGGAAGAGCTCAAAGACATCTGGCGTTGCGTTCTCACCAACCAGTTCCACGACATCCTGCCCGGCTCCTCCATCAACCTCGTTTACGACGTCACGCTTAAAGAACTGGCGGACTGCAACGCAGCCCTCACCGAGAAAAAGCAGAACTTTGCTGGTCTCATAGCCAATAAGGTCAAAGCCGGCAGCAAAGGCCTTCTGGTCTTCAACCCCCACGGCCTCACCCTCAGCGCCAACGTCAAAGCCAACGGCGTCTCAGCGCTCGTCAAAGACATTCCCGCCCACGGCTGGAAAGTCGTCCCCGAAAACGAGGTCGTAACCAAGAATACGATCAGCGCCGCCAAGACTTCCTTGGAGAACGACAAAGTCAAGCTCTCCTTCGACGAATACGGCCGCATCAGCTCCTTCATCGTGAAGGAAACCGGCCGCGAGCTTGTGGAAACCGGCAAAGCCTTCAACACCCTCAAATTCTACGAAGACATTCCGGAAGTTTACGACAACTGGGAGATCAAAGACTACGCCACCGAAAAAGGCTGGGATCTTGGAAAGCCCATCGCAGCGGACATCGTTGAAGACGGCTCCCGCAAGGGCATCCGCCTGACCTATTCCTTCGGCCAATCCAAGCTCACCCAGACCGTCTATCTGACGGAAGGCAGCGAGAGAGTCGATTTTGAAACGGAAGTTGACTGGCAGGAAAACGAAAAGGTCCTCAAAGCCGAGTTCCCCACCAACCTCATTTCCGACTACGCCACCTACGACATCCAGTTCGGTTCGGCCCGTCGTCCCACCCACCGCAACACCAGCTGGGACCAGGCCAAATTCGAAGTCTGCGCCAACAAGTACATGGATCTCTCCGAACCCGACTTCGGCCTGGCGCTTCTCAACGACTGCAAGTACGGTCACTCCTGCCTAGGCGGCAAGATGGCCATAACGCTCTTAAAAAGCTCCAACGATCCTGATCCCGACTGCAACCGCGGCCTGAAC
>JAFYIM010000142.1 GCA_017538635.1 bacterium | reverse complement strand
CCTCACGTCAAACTGCTTTCCAGCCTGAAAGAGAAATTCGGCATCAAGCTTAAACGCGTTTACATTCTTGAGGAGATAAAGGAAAAGAGATACTACTTCTACGCTCCCATGTACGGTGTGGAGATCATGACCGGCTACGCCAGGAAAGAGACCGCCGGCATCGTTCTCCTGTCCACCGCCCTCAGGACCGCCTACGGAGCTCAGGGAGCCCCGCTTCCCAATATCCAGGTGAAAGTACTAGGCCAGGACGGCAAAGCCCTCCCTAAGGGCCAGGAGGGCTTTTTGGCTTTCCGCGGCCCGGCCGTCATAAAGAGCTTCTATAGGAAAGGCCAAAACGACGACGCCATTTTCCGAAACGGCTGGTACGTTACCGAAACGACAGCCAAAGAAAACAGCGACGGTACCGTCACGATCATAAAGTAAGGAAAACAAATGTCGAAAGAATTTACTGCTGCGATTATAATTGTGGGGGATGAGATCCTGTCAGGCCGCACCCGCGACATCAACGCCAACTTCATCGCCGCCAGGCTTCACCAGCGCGGGATCTACCTTAAGCGCATCATAACCATTCCCGATGATATGGAAACGATCGTTGGCAAAGTCAGGGAATACAGCGAAAGGTACGACAACGTTTTCGTCTGCGGCGGCATCGGCGCGACGCCGGACGACCTTACCAGGGAAGCGATGGCCAGGGCTTTCGGAACGACCTTGGAAAGAAACAAAGCGGCGGAAGCCATGCTTTGCGCCTATTACGGCGAAAGGATAAACGATCTGAGACTGATGATGGCCGATCTGCCGATCGGATGCCGTCTGATAGAGAACGAACTTTCCGGCGCGCCAGGCTTCATCATGGGCAACGTTTACGTTTTTCCGGGAGTGCCGAAACTGATGCAGAAGATGTTCGACGTCATAGAGCCCGAGCTCCCGCAAGGCAGCATCGTGACGCTGGAGTATCTTTCCCCAATCGGGGAAACGCTTTTCGCCGACCTTATGGAAGCGGCGCAGAACAAATATCCGGACGTGAAGATCGGTTCGTATCCGGAACTCGACGAAGCAAGCGGGAAGTGGCGCTGCAAATTGACGTTCACTTCCTCGACCGAAGAAGCCATCGCTCCCTGCCGAGATCAACTGCTGTCAGCAATATCCGACCGCGCGGGCAGCGTCAAGAATTGACGTCGCAAAGTCGTCACATGCTGGGAGCGAAGCAAGAAGGCATGTACCCGTAAGCAAACTTAGCGAAGCCTGTTTGCCAAGGGCACATGCCTTTTGCGCAGCGACCAGTGAACACGACGACTTTGCGACGTCAATTATTCCAGTACCAAAATCGGAATTTCCGCAGGAATTCCCAGCCTAGTCGGAAAGCCATTCCACAAACTCGCGCCGTTAGTGACGAAAACGGCCGTCCCATCCTCGTTGTAGTAAAGGCCCGAGACTGCGCCGCAATTGAAGCGCTCGACTATCTTGTGCAAGCCCCAGACCATTCCGCCGTGGGTGTGGCCGGAAACCAAAAGCGCCACGCCTTTTTCTTTGGCAAGCGGGCGGTAATTGGGCTTGTGCCCCAATAGTATCACGCATTTTCCTTCCGTTCCATCGAGAGCTTTTTCAATATTTGGCTTCGCTCCGCCGAAGTGGTTGGCGGCGAGGTCAGGGATGCCGGCGACGAATAGGTCTTTCACTATTTCTTTGTTCTCGTTTTCCAAAATGGGAAGGCCTAAGTTTTCCAAATAGGGCTTCCAATCTTCCCAGCCGTTGTAATATTCGTGGTTGCCGCTGACGGCGAAAACGCCAAGCGGCGCCTGCAGTTTTTTGAGCGATTTCAGTTCTTGGCCAACGTCTTCCACTTCTCCATCCGCAAAGTCGCCGGGCATAACGATAACGTCCGGTTTGGCAGAGAGGGTGAGCTCGACGATTTTGTCAACAGTTCTTTTTTTCGTCAGGCGGTCGGCGTGGATGTCTGCAACGACTGCCACTCTCAAGCCTTTCGCTTCCGGAGGAAGATTAGGGAGGCAGACTTTGTATTCCTTCACATACGGCGCCTTGAGGGCGTTGTAGAGCCCAAGTAAGCCAATAGAGAGCGCAATCACTGTCAGCGCTAGGTTGATATACCCTTGTGAGAAACGCGCTCCGAAAAGGAAGCAGGTGAGATAAACGAGATCTTTAATGAGAAGCAGGAAAAAGAGAACGTAAACGGAAATGTAGAGAACGCCGGCAACTGCTGTAACAAAGCCAGGGATCTTGGGAGCGAAGAACTGCGGTCCTCCCAAGAGATGGATGAGCTGGAACTTCATGGCCGCCGCCACGAGAATTATTATGATGGGGATCTTGACCGTCCAGCCGAAGTGTGACGGAAAAACGGCCCGAATTATTATGTAGAGGGCGGCCAGCCCGGAAACAATATTGACAGGAAACATGCTTCTAGTTTAACTTATTTTTGGAATCCACTTACTCGACGCAGTCATCGTGCTCCTGGACGAACTCGAGTTCGAAATCCATGGTGTCGAGTTTTTCCAGAGTCTTAAGATATTCGTCGAAAGATAAGCGGTCTTTGAGTTCGGGATATTTTGCCGATTGGAAGGTTGGGAAGTACTGGCACATCAGGCTGAAACCGAAGGGAATTTTTCCTTTGTCATCCGCAAATTCTTTTTCCAGCTTGTCCATGACCGACAGGGAATTTTCGACCGCGTTGGGCAGAACGAGGTGCCGGACGATCATGCCTTTTGTCATGTAGCCGTCCTTGTCATAGGAAAATCCTTTCGTCTGCCGCCACATTTCTTTCAGGGCGAGGATATTCTTTTCCGGATAGTCTTCGGCGTAGGAATACTTTTTCGCGAGAGCGTTGTCCTGATATTTGGCGTCGGGGAGATAGATGTCAACGACGCCCTCCAGGGCTTTCAAAACTTCAAGAGATTCATAGCCGCCGCAGTTGTAGAGCAGAGGAAGATCCATGCCCTTTTCGCGCGCCAGATAAAGCGCTTTAAGGGCTGGCAGGATCTGGGGAGTGGGAGTGACGAAATTGATGTTTTTGGCGCCCCGCTTCTGCAGTTTCAGCATTTCCTCGGACAAATCCTCAACGGTCATGAATTTGCCGTTGCCGTTGTGGCTGAAGGCGAAGTTCTGGCAAAAGACGCAGCGCAGGTTGCAGCCGGAAAAAAAGACCGTGCCGGAGCCTTTGGCTTTTACGCCTTCAGTTAGCCCTGTGCCGGAAAGCGGCGGCTCTTCGCCGAAGTGCAGGTTGCAGCAGAAGATTTTCAGTTTGTCGGTAAGGCCGCAGACGCCGACTTCGCCCTCCTTCCTTTTTGCCTTGCACTCCCTTGGGCAGAGCAGGCAGGGGGAGGAGAGTTCCTCGATCCTTTCGATCGCTTCTCTCAGACGGTCAAGAGCGGTCATTATAGGCGAACTGTTTTCTTTCGATCCAGTCGGAGCCTTTCGGCGTAAGGAGCAATACGTCAATGGGTCCGCCGACGTTCTTGGGGCGCATTTGGAAGCGCTGCATGCTGGCGGTGATGTCAACGGCGGTCTCGCAGAAGTCGATGGCGTCGATTAGCGGCATGACGTCCCAGCCGATGGCGTAGTTGGGAAGCTCGGTCATCATTGGCTTGCCTTCCTTGTCGGCCTGGCCGCTGGGAATGAGGGCCCTGGGCTGCAGAAGGCGCGACATAACGTCGCCCTGGCCGCCCCAGGAAGTGCCATAAATTATGTCGCCGTTCCTTTCGTTCGTGTTGAGGCGCTGGATGATGTTGTGCGAGACCTGGCAGTGATAGACGTGCGGAACAGAGACTCCGTTCTCAAGGGCGTAGCCGGCCACGTGGAAACTTGTGTTGGCCTTGGGATAGCGGGAGCTCATGAAGCGCATGAAGTTGCTCACGACGTCCATGATGCCGTCGCCCTGGTTGTTGGCTTCCTCTTCAAAGAGACGAATGGCGTGGCTGACGGGCTTGCCGTCAAGGATTGTGTCGCCGAAGGCGGAAATGCCGACTCCCTGGTTTTCCAAAAAGAAAAGTTTGTCGCAGTTGTCGGAGACGACGATCTCGACTTCAGGCATATCTCCGCTTTTGCCTCTGGCGGTCTGGCGGCTGTCGGCAGCCATGACGATCCCTTCCGGGACATAGGTCGTTATAACGAATGACATAATTTTAGCTAAGTTTCAAGGTTATTCTGGTTCTCAGGGCCTGCAGCTTCAGCCAGCGCAT
>JAFYIM010000141.1 GCA_017538635.1 bacterium | reverse complement strand
TTGAAAGAAGCTTCGTCGAAAGCGAGGCGTCCCTTTTCCTTCAGCGTCTCGAGCTTCGCTTCCCAGAATTCCGCGCCCTTCTCATACATGGACCGCCCGGCCGGCGATTCCGCGGCGCGCTTGCGGCAGTAGAGAGCGTACTCTTTGTAGTTCTTGACGCGTTTTTCTATCTCCGCCTGCTCTTCCTCGGTCAGAGGTTTGCCAGCGTCGGATTCGCCCTTCTTTTCCTCGGTCTCAGGCTTGTTTTCCTTATTGTATTTCTCCAGCGCCTTCTGGGCCTTCTCGGCGAATTCCGACTGAAGCGTGCGGTAAGCGGCTTCAGCGTTGGCTTCCGCAAGTCCTGATTTCTCTTTCTCCAAGGCCGCCAGCTTTGTGTAAGCGTTGGAGTTTATGAGACAGACTTCTGCTCCCAGAACGGGCACGTTGTTGAAACTAGCCTGTCCCGTGACATCGTAATTCGAACGCATAAGGGGAATACCCCCCGCAAGCAAACCGGCGCCTAAAAGAGCGCCCGCCGCGATTCCGATGGTTTTCGCTGCCAAGATCATGTTTACCTCGCTGTGTATTTTTGAAGTAATTCGAGAAGTTTGTCCATCTGTTCCTTGGTGCCGATGGAGAACCTGATTTTATCTTTTAGACGCGGCGTATCGAAGTGCCTGACCAGATAGCCGTTCTTTTCCAAATAGGCGGTTATTTCCGTTGCTTCGCCAAAATTAGGCTTCGCAAGCAAAAAGTTTCCGTAGGAAGGCGTGACGTCCCAGCCCAGGGCCGCTAGCCCCTTGGCGAAATCATCCCTTGCGGCGACGATCTTTTTTACCACTTCCGTAGTGTATTCGCCGTCAAGCAGAGCTTCCCTGGCCGCCGCCTGGCTGGCGGCGTTCAGGTTGTAGGAGTCCTTGACCTTCATGAAAGCCTCGATTATTTCCGGGGCAGCCAAGCCGAAGCCCACCCTCAGTCCGGCCAGGGAATGCGACTTCGACATCGTCCTCGTGACGACAAGGTTCGGAAAACGGGAAAGAAGCCCTATTGCGCTGCTGCCCGCGAAGAGCGCGTAGGCTTCGTCTATCACGACTATCCCCTTGGCACTTTCAATAAGCCTGACTATGTCTTCCTTGGGAAAAAGCGTTCCAGTCTGGGCGTTCGGATTCGGCAGGATCTTCAGCTTCGCTTCGCTTTCAAAAAAGCTCTCCGGCAAAGAATAGTCTTCCTTAAGCGGATGCTTTTCCGTTTTGGCGCCCTGGATCTCAGCCAAAGTTTCGTAGAGCGTGTAAGTCGGATCGACGACGGCAAGAATATCGCCCTCATCCAGGATCGACCTTATGATCATCGTGAAGATGTCGTCGCTTCCGTTCCCCGCCACTGTGCAGTCAAAGGGAACGCCGAAGACAAGGGCGGCCGTCTTTCTCAATTCCACGGCCGTCGAGGAAGGATAGAGGCGAAAGCTGTTGGCGCCGACAGAACTCATAGCCTCCAGCGCCTTCGGCGAAGGAGGATAAGGGTTCTCGTTGGCGTTCAATTTCACAAAACTACCCTCGGGCTGTCTGCCCGGAATGTAGCCTTGCATAGCCTCGACCGTTCTTCTTATCTTGCTCATACGCTTAAATCTTTACTAAATATTGATTATATCATAATCGTCCGTGATTCTTGAAGACAAGGCCAATTGGCAAAATTTGTTATAATCGGAAAAAAGCGACACCCCTTATAATCCAACCTTCAAGGCTCCCATGCTTACAAGAAATTTCTGGTTTTCCCTCGCTCTCGCTCCCCTTGGACTTTTGGCCGCCGTCCTTCCGCAATCCGAAGAACCCGTGCTTTTCAAAGACGTCAAGATCAACGATCCCTTCTGGACTCCCAGGATCGAAGCCAACAGAACCGGCTGCATTCCCGCCAACTACAAGATGTGCAAGGAAACGGGACGCCTCGACTCCTTTAAGCCGGAATACAAGGGAGGACGCCACATCTTCTGGGATTCCGACGTCGCCAAATGGCTGGAAGCCGGCTACTATTCCCTGCAGACCACTCCTGACCCTGAGCTCCAAAAGATCCTGGACGAAGTGGTCAAGGACATCATCGCCATGCAGGAGACCAACGGATACCTCAACTCCTTCTTCCACTACGCCGATCCCAAAGGCCGCTGGCAGTACTTAAGGCACAACCACGAACTGTACTGTGCCGGTCACCTTATGGAAGCAGCCGTCGCCCACTACTACACCACCGGCAAAAGAGATTTCTTAGACTGCCTCTGCCGCTACGCCGACCACATCTGCGAGACCTTCGGAACAAAGGAAGGAC
>JAFYIM010000140.1 GCA_017538635.1 bacterium | reverse complement strand
GATACTGAAGTCTTCCGTCTGGGACGGGGAGCACCTAACTTTCGCTTATCTTGCGGCGGTCTTCCAGAACCAGAGCATCAGGGAATCTTTTTTCAACAGTCTTTTCATAGGCGTTTCCGTAACGATCCTCACGACTTTTCTTAGCCTTCCGCTGGCGTATTTTTTCACCAGAACGACTTTCCCGCTGCAAAGGCTTTTCCAGGGGCTCGTGCTTCTGCCTATGATCATGCCGCCCTTTGTGGGCGCTTTGGGCATGCGCTACCTTTTTGCGCGCTGCGGTTCTTTCAACCTGATCCTGAACGCCATCGGATTGCCGGGCGTTGATTGGCTGGGCGGCGGGGGACTCTTGGGCGTTGTTATACTTGAAGCGCTGCACCTTTACCCCATCATGTATCTCAACGTGACGGCTTCTTTGGCAAGCCTGGATGAATCGCTTTTGGAGTCGGCGAGGATGACGGGCGCCAAACCGCTTACCATCTGGCGCAAAGTTATCCTTCCGCTCTTTCTGCCCGGCTATTTTGCGGGCGCCATCTTAGTTTTTATCTGGGCCTTCACGGACTTGGGCACGCCGCTTATCTTCGAATTTAGAAATTGCCTGGCCGTTAATATTTTCGACCGCGTCACGGACATGCACTCCAACGCCGTCGGTTATGCTCTGGTTCTTCTGATGCTTTTGGCCACCTGCGTCTTCTTCCTTATCAGCAAGATGCTCTCCAAGGACGTCAGGGTAGTTTCCACTTCCAAAGGAGCGCAGGGAACGGCCGGCAAAAAGTTGAACGCTCTCACGCTTGTTTTCGTCTATGCTTTCCTTGCCGTCGTTACTATTCTGGCGCTTCTGCCGCACATCAGCGTCATTCTAGTGGCTTTCTCCGACAAGTGGTTCATGACCATCCTCCCGGAAAGCTACACGCTCCGCCATTTCGCCGGGGCCTTCACGCATAAGCTCGCCGTCTCCGGCATCCGCAACTCGCTCCTCTTGAGCTCGGCGGCCACGGCCTGCGACATCGTTCTCGGCATCATGGTGGGCTATCTTCTCGCCCGCAACAAAGGTTGGTGGCGCGAAGGATTGGACTCGCTTATCATGCTGCCTCTGGCTGTTCCGGGCATCGTGCTGGCTTTCTCCTATCTTTCGACCTTCTCCGGAACGAAGCTTGACCCCTTGAAGGATCCGACCGCTTTGCTCATCATTTGCTACAGCGTAAGGCGTCTTCCCTACATCGTGCGTTCCGTTTACGCCGGCTTCCAGCACATAGGCGAGGCGATGGAGGAGGCGGGAAGAAGCCTGGGCGCAAGCTTTGCCAGAGTGACGAGAGAAATCACCCTTCCTCTGCTCTCAACGCACATAACGGCCGGGGCGATCCTGACCTTTGCCTTCTGCATGTTTGAGGTCGGCGCCACCATCCTTCTGGCGGCCAGGGAATGGGACTATCCTATCGCCAAGACCATCTACACCCTGAACATGCGCCTTGGCGACGGACCCTGCATCGCTTCCGCCATGGGCGTTATCGGCATGGTCCTCTTAGGCTCCTGCCTTCTGATCTCCGGCGCGTTGCTTGGCAAGAAGATGGGCGAAATTTTCCGCGGCTCTTCCAACTGAGCGAAAACCGCCTTAATTATGCTAAAATAAATAGATAATTCAAAAATTTGGAGATACATATGAAAAAACTTTTGCTGTTAGCCCTTTCCCTGCTCTTCATGCTTGCCGCCTGCAAAGCCAAGACCGCCGAACCGAAAGCTCAGGCTCCCGAAACCGGGAACGTCGCTGCGGAAGGAACCGAAACTTCCGAAGAATCTCTGGCGGCCGGCGCTGCCAATCAGAAGATCATACAGATCTCCATGGAGATCATGCAGGATATGAGGACCGCTTTGGAAACGGACGATTACAAAGCTCTTAACGAAAAGATCGATGCCTTGAAAGAAGAGAACGCCGATGATCAGCTCGTCCAGAAAGCGCTGCTCGGCGCCAAATTCACCGCTCTGCTTTTTGCCGAAGATTTTGAAGCTGCCGAAAAACTCCTGGACTCCCTGCCCGATCCTGAAATGAAGAAACAGATCAGTGAGAAGAAGGATCAGGCTTTCTCCGTCGGCAACATCAACCTCACCAAGGCCAACCTCTGCTACCAGCTCGGATTGGAAGAAAAGGGCGACGCCCTCCTCAATTCCGTCATTGAAAAAGAGCAGGACAAGACCCTGCTGCAGATGGCCATGGTCCTTAAAGCCAGGAAATTCCTCATGACGGGAGACACGGAGAACTTTGAAAAGACCATGCAATCGGCCATCGACGTCGATCCGACCAGCGAACTTTCCCAGAACATCTCCGCTCAGATGTCCGCCGTCAGCCAGATGCTGAAGGCCCAGGAAGAGACCGAAGCGGAAGAGGTCGAGCAGGAAAAGAGCGAAGAAGAGGAAGAAGCTATCAAGGAACCCGCTGAGTAACACTATGAACAAATTTCCGTTATTGCTGCTGTCCGGACTGCTCCTGATCCTGACAGGCTGCGCGTCCACCGGCGAATCCGGCGATGCTGAAGAAGCCAATGCCGATCTGCAGAAGCTCAAAGAGCTGATGTACGAACCGGAAGAGGTGAAGCTTAACGACATCATGAAAAAGGCCGCGGAAAAGGAAGACTGGCTCGGCGCGGTTCCCAAGATCGAAGAGCTTATCACAAAAGGCTTGGCTAACGGTGACTTCGCGGAAGACTCCATTCTCTGTGAGGAAATGAGCAAAAACGAGTTCCACTGCCTCCTTATCGCGAGAAAGTACGACGAGGCCATGAAGTTTGCGGAAAGGCTTCCATATGTCCAGGAAGAGATAAAGGCGGGGAAGAATTACCGCAGCGAAAGCAATACGGTCATTTTGGAAGCGGGCACTATCGGCAAGTACGGCTCGTGGAAGAAAGCCACTGCGAAGCTGGACGCTTACCTCAAAAAGTCCGACATCACGAAAGAGGACAGGCAGAAGGTCATGTACTTCAAGGCTCTTGCCTCAAGCGAAAGCGATCCCAAAAAATGCATAAAGCTTCTGAAAGAAACCAAGGCCGTCGACCCTGAAAGCAAGATCTCGGAACTTATCGACAGCCAAATCGAGGCTATGGAAAGAAAATAACAATTAATCAAGGATAAACAATATGAAATCTATTTTAGTCTTACTGGCTATGCTCCTTACTCTGACCGCTTGTCAGAAAGGACAGGACAAGAACAAAATCGAAGTAAAGACTCCCACGCAGGAAGAGACCGCCGCGGTCGACACCGAAGTCGAAGTTACGGAAACCGCTGAAACCGCGACCGAGCCTGAGGAAGGCACTGTGATGCCGGAAGACGACGGCATTTGGACCGTCAATATGGACTTTGCGAAGAAGATCGCCAAGGAAAAAGACCTCAACCTGCTCATTCTCTTCACCGGTTCCGACTGGTGCCACTGGTGCAAGAAACTCAACGAGGAAGTCTTCAGCCAGGATGAATTCCAGCAGGAAGTCGTAAAGCAATTCGTGCCTGTCAAACTCGATTTCCCCAGCGCCGTGAAGTTCCCGGAAGAGATCAGAAAGAGCTACGAAGCCGAGATGAAGAAATACGGCGTCAGGGGATACCCGACCGTCGTCCTGACCGATTGCGAAGGCAACGCTTTCGCCGTCTGCGGTTATCAGCCGGGCGGAGCGGAAGGTTACCTCACCATGCTCAATAATCTTGTCGAGGGCAAGAAAGAATTAGATGCCAAAGTCGCCGAATTAAAGGACGGCGACGCAGCCGCGGCCTCCGAACTCTACAATATCCTGGAAGAATATTCCGAAAAGTTCAAAGACGCCCCCTGCGTAAAGGAAGGCCTTAAGAAATACTACGACATCTGCCGCGCAAAGTGCCCTGAGATCTCCAGAGCCCTGGAAAGGGAAGAAAAGATCAAGCAGCGTCTTGCCGAGATCGACGAACAGTACAAGATCGGCGAAGGCTACGATCCCTCCGAAGCGACTCCTGAAAAAGCCGAACAGGCCGTGGCTGATTACCAGGCCGTCATTGACTCCTTCAAGCTGGAAGGCGAGAAGAAGCAGGAAGTCCTCCTTAAGATAGCGCTTGTTTACACCATCGTCCAGGAAGATGAGAAAGCCCAGGAATATCTCGACAAGGCCGTGGAAGCCGCTCCTGATTCCGAATT
>JAFYIM010000139.1 GCA_017538635.1 bacterium | reverse complement strand
TGAAAGCGTTTAGAGCAATGATTGCCAAAACTGCGATCAGACTTTTTGTCCGCTTACGCAGAATCAGCGCTCCGATGAAAGCAATGATCAATAATCCAATTGGCTCCGGAAGGATCGTTACCTTTCTAGTCATGACTTTTGACTCTGTATCGCTAGTTATGGTCTCCGTAAGAAGGTAAGTGTCGTCAGTGGGGAAATCCTTGAAATCTTCGTCCGTATAGTCCCAAGTTTCCGTTCCTTCCACGGCGGTCTCAGAATAATCAGCGAATATGCTGGCCGATATTTCCGGGTTAGCGGTGTCTTCCACGTTTATGGTAAGAGACTTCGGTTCACCTTCTGCAAGCGCGCTACTATAGGCTAGCGTATCCGTCGGTTTAAGAAGGATCGCTTCCTCTGTGATCTCGCTTCCGTCAAAACGGAAGCCGGTTGACCAGCATTCGTCACAGAATGCTGAAACGCAAAAAAGCGCAGCAAAAGTGATAAGGATTACATTCTTCATTTTTATTCTCCCTAAGGGACTATGATTACCGAAGATATTTCTTTTTTTACGCCAGAATTTTACCAAAAATACAAGGAGTTAGCAAATCATCTTTGTTTAATTGAAGTCGGTTTCGAGAGGGGTCGAGAAAAAACAAGCGCGCCAGATGACGCGCTTGTTTATTTTGGGTTTGCTTATTTGAAATTAGGAAGGAATTTCTTTTCGGCCTTGTAGAGCTTCAGGAACATTTCCTTGATCTCTTTGGGCGTGCAGACCGCGGAGGTCAGAGGATCGAGGTAAAGGGCCTGAATGGCCTGCTCGATAGACCTGTTGACGCAGGCCTGGGCGGCCTGTTCGAACATGTACATGTCCGCGGCGCAGATGGCGGCCATGGGAGTCGGCAGAGCGCCGTAGCGGAGGGGTTGGACGCCGTTGCGGTCGATTAGGCAGGCAACCTCGACGCAGCCGTCGTGGGGCAGGTTGCTGATCAAGGGACCTGCGCCGTCAAGACTCGTGTTGAGGACGTTGCCGTACATTCTGAAAGGAGAGTTCTTCTCGATGGCTTCCACAATCCAGGAAGCGTATTCATGGCCGCGGGCACCGCCGAGCTCACGCTTTCCGGTGTACATTTCGGTCCTGATCTTGTCAGCGTCTCTGCGCCATTTGGGATAGCCGTCGGCGTAGAAGCCTTCCTCGCCGTCGTAGCCAGAGCGGCAGTATTCGTCGCGGTGCTTTTTAGAGGTGCGGTAAAGGCTGATGTATTCGGATAGGTGGCCGGAGGATTCCGTGATGAAGGCGCCGAAGTGCACCATCATGTCTTTCCTGACGAGATCCGGGAAGTCCTCTTTGTCAACGTTGGTGCCGGCCTTGAGGTCTTTGATGGCTTTCTTGATGAGCAAGGGATAGAGATCCTTGCCGTGATGTTTGAGTTTGGTGAACCAGGCCAGGTGGTTGATGCCGGCGCATTCCCATTCCATTTCCTCGTAAGGAATGCCCGCTCTCTTGGCCAAGAGTTTCGAAGTGCCCTGAACGGAGTGGCACAATCCCACGCATTTCATTTTCGAATAGCGCAGGGTGGACAGCGTCATGATGTTCATGGGGTTGGTGTAGTTTAGAACCAGCGCGTTGGGGCAGAGCTCCTCGGCGTCACGAAGGATGTCCATCCAAACGGGCACGGTTCTTAAAGCCTTCATAAGGCCGCCGGGGCCGATGGTGTCGCCGATGCACTGGGAAACGCCGTACTGCAAAGGAATGTCGTTGTCGAACCTGACGCACTTGACGCCGGAGACTTCGATGCTGTTAACGATGTAGTCCGCGCCGGGAAGGGCTTTCCTTCTGTCGGTGTAGGCCGTGATCTTCCACTCTTTCTCCTTGCCGAATTTCTGGCAGAGAGCCTTGATAAGATGGAACATGATGTCAAGACGCTTGGCGTCGATATCGACCAAGGCGATCTCGCCGCCCGGCATGTCGGGCATCTGCATGAAGTCCTTGGAAAGCGAATGAGCGAAACCGCTGCCGGCTCCCATGTGGACGATCTTGATCTTGCGGTAGCCTTTGCCGGGAAGGCCGATGGTACTGACAGCTGAATTCATGTGAGCGTAGTGCCCGCCGATTTCTTTCTTTGCCATTTTTACACCTTTATTTTTTGGGTTTAGTTTTATTGGAGGATTTTTTGTTTTTTGCTTTGGTTTTAAAGGAGAGCTGAACGTCGACTTCGCCTTTTATTCTCAGCTCCGCGATGTTCGCTCCGGTCTTGACAAGCTCAACGGAACCGGAACCCATGTTCGCCGTTGAGAAAGGATCATAGCCTTCCGGCAGGTAGATGAAAGCGGTCCATAATTCGGGCTGATCTTTTGTTACGATGCGGAAGAGCTGGCCGTCGAGCCATTCCTCTTTTTCCAGTTCCACGAAGCCGCCGGCGATGTGCCTGCTGGTGCCAATAATCTGGGGAAGTCCAGTCTTCTTTCTTATGACGTAAGTAACGGAGTCGCCTGTCCTAATGGCGGGAAGTTTTATCTTTTCCTTGACGGTTCCCAAGAATTTGCCTTTCCAGAAATCGAAGACCAGATATTCAAACTTGGGATCCAAGCCAAGGTCTTTTATATCGATCTCGGCTTCGGGAAGTTTCCAGAGACCGTTGCGCTGCAAAACGGACCACTGTCCGGCCGGGCAGTCGATGTGATAAGACCAGAGCGTGCCGAAGGGCGAAGGCTGATCCTGGCCCGGGAAGATGCCGGAAAGCGAATCGTCGATGGGATTCTCTTTGCTGTCGCTGCCTGTCCAGATGTGGCTGGCGTAGGAAGGGGCGGAGAAATCGATGGGCGCGGTCTCGGCGGGATAAGTGGGAAGGTTGGGCAGAACTCTCTGGATGGAGCGGGTCAGTTTTTCATCATAGGACTGGATGGGGTCGCTGATCATGAAAAGGCCGCCGCAAAGGGAGACCGTGGAGAGCGTGGCCCTGGCCCAGTTGGATTGCGCCCTGGAGCAGATGTGGTCGGGGTCCAACTGATAGATGATGCGCTGCAGAGGCCAGAAGCGGGCCAATTCGTACTGCTGAAGCAGCAGGCGCTCCCAATTGGGATTGGTGTCGGTGCTGATGCGGCTGGCGTCAACAAGGCCGATATTTTCCGTGAATGTGCCCCAGCAGGACAAAAGGAACGTGTCCTTGCCGGCTTTTTCCCTGGCGATCTCGAAGAGGCGGCGCAGACGTTTCCTCGCTTCCTCCTGGGTGATGTAGCCTTTGCTCACGGCGTTGCCAAGGGCATCGAAACAAGTGTGCCTAAGCGCGTCGATCTTGATGTAAACGTAGCCGGATCTTACGAGCTTTTCCCAAAGCGGGCCGAGCGTTTTGTACAGCGATTCATCCGTGCAGTCGTTGGCGTAGGATAACCAGGCGGCGTACATGCGGCTGCCGTCAGGATTTTTGAAGATGACGTCCTTCGCGCCTTCCGGGGGATCGTAGGTCCTGATGTCCGTGTTCATCCAGACGCCGGGCTTCAGGCCTTTTTTGGCGATGA
This sequence comes from bacterium, assembly GCA_017538635.1. The sequence goes on along the minus strand of JAFYIM010000139.1, from coordinate 6,207 downwards.
GTTTCGCGGTGCTGGTGATGGAATTCGGGAAACCCTCGATGGGCGTGAGCCAGGAATCGCAGAGAGTTTTTTCTTTCGTGATGCCGAACTTTTGATCCTGAAAACCGTCGTCGATCTGAAGATAATTGAGGCCGTAGGGCAGAAATTTGTTGGTGAGAACGTCAGCCACTTCCAGCATCAGTTTCTCGCTGACGCCCTGATAATAGGCCAGCCAGGAGCACCAGCCGGCAACAGGCTCCCTTTTGGGACGGAAGTTCCAGGGCTCGTAGTAGCGGTATCCCAGATGCTCCTTGTAGTAGAGCGGCCTGATGTTGACGAGCCAGGGGCCCTTTTTCAGTTCTACTTCCAATCTTGCGGTGTAATTGCCGTTCGTTCCCACTTGGAAGCGCTCGTCCAGCCATTTCCAGCGTGAATTAGTCCAGTCGATCATAAGGTCGTCCGTCAGACTGTAGATGCCGTTGACGCCGTAGATGAGAGGGTGACCGACTTGCCCTAGAACAGCCTCATTGTCGCCTGATCTTTTCGGCTTCATGCAGATGGCTTCGCCGGGAAGATCGAAAGTCAGAGTGGCTGTCATATCCTTGTCCGCCGCCAGATAGAACTGCTCGTAAAGGGGCGTGCTTATGATGCAGCCGTCGCTTGTTGAGCGTGTAACGAGCTCCTCGCCAGGCGGGACCTGGGCGGTAAGGAATACGCGGTCGTTATAACGAAGCGTCAGCGTTCCCTTTTCCCTGTCGTAATGCGCCTTGGGATAAACAGCAGGCGGCTCACTTCCCAATAATTGCAAGGAAAAGGCAAGAACGATAAGCGCGAGCAGCGATCTTTTCAAGCTGGACATTCTTTTCACCTCTTAAAAGACCAGGCTCAATTCGCAGTTCTTTTCCGTCGCTTTGACGGAGACAGTGGCAATAGAATTTTCGGCGCTTTCCACTTTCGCCTCGCAGCCCTTGGCTTTGACTTCTTTCACGGCTGATCCCTTGGGAACGTAGAAGAAATATTTTTCCTCATCGCTTTCGGGGAGGGAAAGTTTAAGCGTGAGGCTGCCCTTCTCTTCCTTGATGTCAACGACGCTGACAGCGTCCATGGAGACGTGCCTGGTGCTGGCGAGGAATTGCGGGCAGCCGGTCTTTTCCCTGAAGCAGAAGACTTGTCCGTCGCCGTACTTCAGTTCGGGAACTTCTATTTTTCCCGTCACTTCGCCCAGGAATTTCTGAGCCCAGAAGTCGAAGACAAGGTAAGTTTTCTTGGGATCGAGGTTGACGTTTTCAAGAGGGATCTTTGAAGCCTTGAGAGGCCAGTTGGCGATGCGCTGGACGATGCACCACTTGTCATACGGTTTCTCGATATGGTAGGACCAGAGGCAGGAGAAGGGATGCTCGTCATTCATGGTCTTGTGGGCGCCGGCCTGGATCATGACTTCCTCGTCGGTCAGTTCGTTCCAGGTCGTGATGTCGCCTTTGAAGGCCGCGCCGTGCACTTTCGTCCAGGCGTAGGCGGGATATCTGATGTCCAACGGGCCGGTCTCGGCCATGAAAGTCTCAAGCGTCGGCAGGCAGCGCTGGGTATTGTAGATCCTCTCCTCATCGTAGGAGTCGATTGGGTCGGATAACATCATGAGTCCGCCGGTAAGGGCGACATTGGAAAGCAGCGCCTGGCCCCAGCTGGGCTTCGTCCTGACGCAGACATGGTCCGGGTCGTTCAAAAAGAGGATGCGCTGAGTGTGCCACCAGCGGGCCTGCTCCGTGATCTGCATCCTGACTTTGTTCCAGTCGGGGTTGGCGTCCGTGGCCACGCGGCAGGCGTCTCCACAGCCGGCGGTCTGGGTGAAGATGCCCCAGCAGACCAGAAGATAGAAATCGTCGCCCAGTTCCCTTCTGAAGGTCTCGTGCAGTTTTCTGAAGCGGTGCTCCGCTTCGTCGCTGGTAATGAGCCCTTCCCTCACGGCCTGGCCGAGAGCGTCGTAGAAGGAGTGGCGCAAAGCGTCGATCTTGATGTAGGAGAAGCCGGCTTCCCTGAAGGCACGCAGAACTGGAACGAAGTGCTTTTCAATGGTCTCGTCCTTCCAGTCAAGGGGCGTGGTGAGCCAGGCCGCCTTTATGATCGTGCCGTCCTCATGGCGCAGAACGCAGTCCTTGGTGTCGGGACCGGGATTATATTCCCTGACGTCGGAGTTCATCCAGATAGCCGGGCTAAGGCCTCTTTTGGAGATCGTTTCGGCGATGCCCTTGGCGCCTTTCGGAAAAGCTTCCGTAGGAGCCATCCAGGCTTCCGCCAAGGTGTGGTCTGGCGTTATGCCGTAAGGGTTCTTCTGATAGCCGTCGTCGATCTGGACGTACTCCAGGCCGTAGGGCAGGAATTTCTCTTTCAGGAAATCGCAGACGTCGGCGACGTTCTTCTCCGTCACTTCCCTGCGGTAGGCTTCCCAGGAGCACCAGCCGGCCACGGGCTTCGTGTTCGGACGGCATTCCCAGGGCTTGTAGTATTCGTAACCGAGATGCTTGCGGTAGAATTGCGGGCGGCAGTTGATGATGAAAGCCCTGGCTCCGATCATGACTTCGATGGAAACTTTCGTGTTGCCGTTCTCGTCTTTCTCCATCTTCTCGGAGAGCCAGCGCCATTCGTTGCCGAACCAGTCGATAAGATAGTCGTCATAGATGTCGTAGAGACCGCAGCAGCCGTAGATGAGAGGATGACCGACCTGGCCTAGGATTGCCTTTTCCCTGTCGGCTCTCTCCGGGCTCATGCAGACCGCTTCGGGGCTTAATGTGAAGTCGATCCTGACGGGGACCGCTTTGTCTTCCTGGACCGCCAGATAGATCTGCTGGAAAAGCGGCGAGGTGCAGATGTCGCCGTCGGAATAGAAGCGGAAGCGGTATTTCGTGCCTTCCGGCATTTTCACTTCCACGACGCGGCGGCCGTTGTATTCGTAGTAAAGTTCTCCTGTTTCGTCGTTGTGATGACTCTGGGCGTGAACTCGCGGGGGTTCGGGACGGTTGATGCGTTTCATTTGTGTCCTTTTTTATAGTTATTCGCGAAATATTTTACCCTATCGGCAAACGGGTATCAATGGATAGCAAAAACACCGCAAATTTAATTATAAAACGCCTGTTTAGCCCAAAACCGCCCCAAAACAAGGACGGAAATGCTACAATTATAGAATTATGAGAAATATAATTATTGCAGTTTCAGCCATACTTTTGCTTTGCTCCTGCGCCTGTAAGCCTTCCCCTGCCTACTGGAGGACAGATGCCAACTGCGCCCAAATAGAAGCCAAAGAAAAAGGGAAAGCGCTTCTTGTTCTGATCACCGCTCCGGACTGCTCGGCCTGCGAGAGCAACTGGTGCCGCATCTTTTCAAGAAAAGAATTTCTCAACGAAGTGGATAAGGACCTCGTTCCTCTCTACCTCTCCTGCCCTTACCAGAACGCGACTGGCGTCTGCAGCGCCTGGAGAGACAAGTACGACGCCCGTCTTAGCCCCTCGCTCCTCATCATAGGAAGCGACGGGGAGCTTATCGCGACCGTACCCTTCCCTTACAAGGACATGGAAAATTGTCTCAGTTCGATCAGATCCTCCCTTGCTAAATGAACCCTACTCCTATCATAGAGCTCATCGGCCTCTCTGTCTTCAAAGCGGCGACTATTCTCCACAACGTCAGCTGGAGAGTGCTGCCGGGCGAGAACTGGGTGATCCTTGGCGCCAACGGCGCAGGCAAGAGCACGCTTTTGCACTCCATCACCGCCTATGACAGTTTCTCCGGCGGGACCATCAGGATCGCCGGCAACACTTACGGCGAATACAACTGGCCGGAATTGAGAAAAAGGATCGGCATCGTTAGCTCCGAACTGGAAAACCGCATCCGCCCTGCAGAATCGGCTGCGGACGTCGTTCTGGGCGGCCATTTCGCCTCGCTGGGACTTTACGACGAGCCGACCGCCGAACTCTGCGAAAAAGCCGACGCCATCCTCGACAGGATCGGCTGCTCGCATTTAAGAAACCGCGGCTGGGGCTGCCTTTCCCAGGGCGAAAAAAGAAGGGTGATGATTGGAAGAGCTTTGATGGTCGATCCCATCCTGATCATCCTTGACGAACCCTGCTCCGGGCTTGACCCCGTGGCGAGGGAGCGCTTTCTATTGTTTTTGCAGAATTTCTCCAGTTCCAATGGCCCGTCGCTCGTCATGACCACGCACCATGTGGAAGACATAATGCCGAACTTCACCAATCTTCTGGCCCTGAAATCCGGCCGCGTCTTAAGATCCGGCAAGATCAGCGAGGTCATGCAGGACGAAATAATCTCCGAGCTTTTCGACGCCAAGATCAAAGTGGACGTAAAGGACGGCCGCTATCATCTGAACATAATTAACATCAAGGAAATATAATGCCTGTCTATAACAACGTGCTGGAAGCCATGGGCAAAACGCCCTTAATAAGGCTAAACCACATGACAACTTTAGCCGATGCCGAGATACTTGTGAAATTCGAAGCGCTGAACGTCGGCGGTTCCATCAAGACCAGAACGGCCTGCGCCATGATCGAGGCCGCGGAAAAAGAAGGCCTGCTCAATCCCGACTCCATAATAGTCGAGCCGACATCGGGCAACCAGGGCATAGGATTGGCCCTCGTCGGCGCCGTCAAGGGCTACCACGTCGTCATCATCATGCCTGATTCCGTCAGCGCCGAGCGCCGCATGCTAGTCGAGCAGTATGGCGCGGAAGTGATCCTTGTGGAGGACAAAGGCAACATCGGCGAAGCCATCGACCGCTGCACGAAAATGGCTGAGGAACTGAGCAAAGGCAATCCCAAAGTTTACATCCCCCAGCAATTCGAGAACCCGCACAATCCCGAAGTGCAGCGTCTGGTAACCGCGCAGGAGATCCTAAACGACGTTGACGGCCCGATCGACGGCTATTGCTCCGGCGTCGGCACAGGCGGCACGCTCTCCGGCATCGGCGAAGTCCTGAAGGAAAAGAACCCCGACATCCTGATCTGGGCCGTGGAACCGCAGAACGCCGCCATTTTGGCCGGCGGCTCCATCAAAACGCACCTGCAGATGGGCATCGGCGACGGCCTCATTCCCAAGAACCTCAACACGAAGATCTACTCCTCCAGCTGCATCGTAAGCGACGAGGACGCCCTCTACACCGCCAGGCAGCTGGCCCTAAGGGAAGGTTTGCTCTGCGGCATCAGCTCCGGCTCCAACGTTTACGCAGCCCTGAAAATGGCCCGCGAACTGGGCCCCGGCAAACGCGTCGTGACAATTCTTCCGGACACGGGAGAGCGCTACTTCAGCACTCCTCTCTTCCGGCATCACCTTTCATAAAAAGGAAAACACCATGGAATCCTACATCTGCTCCGTCTGCTCCTACGAGTACGACCCAAGTAAAGGCGATCCCGAGCACGGCATCGCTCCCGGAACGAAATTCGAAGATCTGCCGGAAGACTGGACCTGCCCCGTCTGCGGCATGTCTAAAGACGCTTTCAACAAGAAATAATCATTTGTGAAAAAGTCCGGCGCCGTAAAGGAAATCTTAGAGCTCTTTCGGAGAGATCCGGAAGCGAGCGCCGGACTTTTCGGAGTGAACTGCCCGCTTGCTTCCCTCGTTGCCGGGCAGCTTTCAGCTGAACTTAAAAAACCGCTTCTCATTATCACCGCTTCACAGCTTGAAGCGGAAGAGATCCTTTTGAATTACAAAGGCTTTTTCAGTGAGCCTTCCGCTCTTTTCGGCGCGCAGAACTGGCAGAAAGAAAAAGAGCTGGAAAACATCTCCGTAAGTTTGGAGCGTATGGAATGCTACTCCCTTCTGCTTTCCGACAAACTTACCTTGGCTGCCGCCCCTCTCATCTCCCTTCTGCAGGACACTCCTGATCCAGGTAGTTTCGCCAAAAGAGCCCTGACCATCGAAAGCGGCAAATCCTACCCGCCGGAAAAACTGCTGCACGACCTTAACGACCTTGGCTACGAGCGCGCCGACATGGTCCAGTTCAGGGGCGAATTCGCCCAGCGCGGCGGGCTTATAGACATCTTCCCCTTAACTGACGAGAATCCCGTCAGAATAGAGTATTTCGACGATGAAGTTACCTCCATCCGCCGCTTCGACTCCGCCACCCAGCGCTCCCTTCCTGAGGAAGTGCAAAAAGAGCTTGTAGTCTTCTCCGCCAACGAGCACAATATCCCGGACCCTGAATCCAAAAGCACTCTCATTGATTT
>JAFYIM010000138.1 GCA_017538635.1 bacterium | reverse complement strand
GGAAAATTCTTCAATTATGCAGGCTGTTACCGATAATTATACGAATAAGCACAGAAAAAAGCACCCCCGGTCTTTGGGGCCTATGTCACCAGATAGGGATTTGACGAGTTTGATGTTTGATGATCTTTATGCAGTTCAATTTTATGGCACGGAAGAAAGTGCCACAACCAATATCATCTCGGAGAACGAGGCTTACATTACATACAGTACTGCTCAAACCGGTTTTTTGGAAAGATTTGGTAGAGTAGATCAGGTGAATGTAACATCGTCCCTCTGTCGGGTTTATGATCGACATATCACAACGGATGCGGACCATGTCTATATTAACCAGACGATTACAGAAACAGCACAAAATGCATTTATAGAAGATTGGCAAACTGTTTATAAAACGGATTATACGGCAACCTTTAAAAACGGCCGTTGTATAACAGAAACGGAAAAGATAGAAACCAAGGAAGAACGTCGAACATCTGAGTGGATGTTAGAATATCTCAAATCAATAGGTTTCATTGACTCCGTTACGGTGGTGTCGAAGGCGCAAGACAAGCTTGCCTTGTTCAAACGTTCTAAGTCCTTTGGCCAACACGTGCACGAATAAACCCTTACCGGCTTTGCCTTTTAGAGGAGTGCTTTCTGCCCGTCAGCTATTTCTTCGGTTTAATCTCTGTCTGCCCGCCCATGTACGGCTGCAAAGCCTTTGGAATTAAAATCCGTCCGTCTTCCTGCAAATTGTTCTCTATGAACGCAATCAGCATGCGCGGGGTCGCCACCACTGTGTTGTTCAGCGTGTGCGGGAAGTACTTCTTACCCTTATCATCTACGCGGATCTTTAGGCGGCGCGCCTGAGCATCTCACAAAATTTCACGACTTGGCCGCGGATCATAAAGGGCGGCGCAAAGTATTCAAAACATCCGTCATCTGCCTAGGAGTGACTATTCTCTCCTCATCAGGAAAACGCCTGGTGTTTCCTGTTATTAGATAGATTTCTCTTTTCGTGCCGCCGCAATTTCAGCGTTGATCTCATCAAGCGTCATTTCTGAGATCCCGTTTTTCTTGGCAGCTTCGCCCATTTCCCAAAGAGCGAGCAAGCCTTCTTTTGCTTCCTTGCTTATCTTCATGCTGAACGGTATCCCATTCTCTTGTATCAGACGAAGCATGCACATCCTAAGATAAACAGACGTGTTTAAGCCGATCCGATCAAGGATCAGAGCCGCTTGCTGTTTTTCTTCTTCACTCATACGAAATTGTATTAAAGCGGTCGCCATAATTGTTCCATTTTAATTTTTGATTAATTAACGCGGACATTATAGCAGATTATGCATACATTTGCAATACATTGTCATTCAAATGATTTTGCTGCTCGGTATGCAATATTGCCCATCTATAAGTAAGCGGTCGCAAATCGGAAAAAACTGCGTTTGAGGATTAAAACCTTTTTAAAATCGCGCGGATAACTGGCGGTTACTTTTGCTCTGGTTTTCTGGTGACCGAGGGGGCGATGTCTTTTTGCGGGAGGTTGCCGAAGACGCTGGCGAGGCCGGACATGCCGCCGCGGGAAATGATGATGAGATCGGCGTCGGGAGCGAACTGTTCTGCATTGGGGAATCCGCAGCTTAGGAAGATGACTTTCCGTCCCCTGCTTTTGGCATCGGAGAGCAACTTTTGGAATGTCGCATCGGGTTGGGGAACCGTCGGGGAATAATTGTAAAGAAGCGTGATATTGTCGCCCTCATCAATGAAGGGCGTGTCGTTGAAGAGGAGGAAATGACGGCGGCGGGCGGCGTCTTGGAAGGTTTGCTTGAACCATGGTCCTCTGTAAGCTTTGATCTTGGCGAGGAGGTTGGTGTCGCCTTTCATTTCCAGCGTGGCAACGGCAAGCTCGTCGATCCTTTGGAAGGCTTCTATGCTTTCGTAATAGGATATTCTGCTTTTGGAGGGATAGGTTCTGTTTTGGGCTTTAAGTCTGGCGATCCGCTCATAGGAACGTTTTAATTCCTCGATTGGATAGCGGCCGCTTTTGACGGCTTCGATAGTTTTATTGATTAGATCGTTCCAGTCGGCAAGGGAATTTTTGTTTTGAAATCTTTTTGTGATGATGGCTATGTCAACGCCGGCGACCCAGGCTTCTATCACGGCTTCCTTCCAATCGAAGTTTTTGGAGATGGCGTCCATATCGAGGTCGTCGCTAATAATGACGCCCTCGAAGCCGAGTTCCTCTCTGAGCACTCCTTTCAGAATCTTTTGGGAAAGCGTGGCGGGACGCAGGATCTTTTTGCCATTAAGGTCGGTCAGCGTTTCTTTTTCGATATTGGGGAACTGAATGTGCGAAGTCATCACGCAGTCCACGCCTTCATCTATGGCGGCCTTGAAAGGTATGAGCTCAAGCTGTCTGAGATCGTCTAAGGTCTTTTCAACTTTAGGGAGGCCGGTGTGGGAATCCGTCGCGGTATCGCCATGGCCGGGAAAATGCTTGGCGCAGGAGAGGAGGCCCTGCTGCTTGAAGGCTTTTATGAAAGCCGCGGCGCCCTTTGTTACGGTCGCGGCGTCGTGCCCGAAGGAGCGGGTGTTGATGACGGGATTCTTGGGATTGCTGTCGATGTCGCAGACCGGGGCGAAATCAAGGTCGAAGCCCGCGGAGAGAGTCAGGTCGGCGATCTCGGAGGCGATGTTGGTGATATATTCCGCGTTCATCCAGCCTAAGGCCGCGGCGGAGGGGAAGTGCGGGCCGAAAGTGAATCTTTCCACTCTTCCCCCTTCCTCGTCCACAGTGAGAAGCGGCCTGGGCCAGCTGTTGGAATCGGCGAGGGACCTGATATCGTCGGTCAGTTTTCTCACAGCTTTTCCTTCCTGGCAACTTTCCGCGAAAAGGATGACGGAGCCTGGCCTGAGTTCGTTCAAAGCCTCCGCGATCTCTTCGTTCAGGACTTTTACGGTGTATGTAACGGGCTCGGTCTGCGCCGGATCGATAACGCCGGGCTCCAATTCCCAATAGCGCAGATCAACGCAGAGCTTCTGAGCGATCATTTCCCTTAGCGGGAGCTCCTCCTCCGGGTGAAAGACCGTGGCGCAGCCTGCTGCCAGAAGCAGCGAGCCGAAGAATAAAAGAAGGAATCTGATTTTTGCCATTCTCTAGAAGCGCTCGTCGATGACGCGCTTACTCTTCTTCTCGCTTCTCGGGAGGACGCCGAGTTCGACGACCTTGACGAGCGGGGTGAAGCCGATCCTTGATTTGACCTTTTCGGCGATCCTTCTGGCGATGTCCAGGAAGTCCACCGTGCCGTTGGTCTCAACGTAGATGCGCATGGTGTCTTTGCCTTCCAGGTGCGAAATACGGATCTGGTATTCGCTAGAAAGTTCCGGGAAGGAAGCGAGGATCTCTTCGATCTGTTTCGGGAAGACGTTGACGCCTTTGATCTTCATCATGTCGTCGGAGCGGCCGGCGATGACGTCGATCCTAGGATACGTCCTGCCGCAGGGGCAATTTCCCGGGATGATCCTGGAAAGGTCGTGCGTGCGGTAACGGATCAAGGGCGCGCCTTCCTTGACCAGCGTGGTGATGACTATTTCTCCCCACTCGCCGTCCGGGAGGACCTTGCCGGTCTCGGGATCGATGATCTCGGTGTAGAGGTAATCGTCGAAGATGTGCATACCGGTGTCGTATTTACAGTTGACGCCGATGCCCGGGCCGTAGATCTCGGTCAGGCCGTAGATGTCGTAGAGCTCGATGCCCAATTCTTCCCTGATGCGCTTGCGCATCTTTTCGCCCCAGCGCTCAGAACCGATGACGCCCTTCGTTAAATGGATCCTGTCCTTGATACCGCGCTTGGCGATCTCTTCCGCCAGAAGGAGTGCGTAGGAACTTGTAGCGCAGAG
>JAFYIM010000137.1 GCA_017538635.1 bacterium | reverse complement strand
GTCCAGGGCCTTGACAAAATGAAGATAGAGCCGAGAAGGATAGACGAACTGCTCTCCTTCCGTTCCTATCACTGGTTTGCTGCGCTTCAGGCCATAAAGGACGCGCCTGTTTTCGGTCATGGTCTGGGGACGTTCGATAAACTCTACAAAGACTACAAGACGACCCGCGACGGATACAAGAGCGCCTTCGCCCACAATCTCTATCTCGACTATTGGGTCGAGATGGGGCTTCCGGGGCTTTTTGTCAGCATTTTCTTCTTCCTTTTCTCAGTCTTTTTGGCTTGGCGCCTGTGGTCCAACGAATGCTGCGGCAAACATGTTCGCAGCCTCTCTTTGGGGCTTATGACCGCCCAGCTTTCCATTGCGCTCGGCAACCTTTTCTCCAGCAGTCTTTACTATGTTACGGAACTGATGTTCTTGCAGAGCGTTTTCCTTGCGATGCTCGCCTCCCTCTTTAATTTCGTCTATCCTGCCGGAGAGGGAACATTGAAAGGAGAAGCCGTCTCCTGTCTTGAAAAACTCAAAAAGAGCCTGGCGTTCCGCTTTGCCGCAGTTGCGGTTTGTATCCTGGTTTTTGGAATCTTCCTTATGCTTTGTCGTAATTCCGCCGCGCAGGGCGAGAAGCAATACTACAGCTGCGAACCTTACGATAATCTGGGCCGCATGCTGGAGTACGGAATACTGCATTACGAATACGACCAGTTCAGCAACAAGTTCGCCCGCACCAGGCGCCACGTTTACCGGCCGCTTCAGGTCAACTCCCGCTATCTTTCAGTCTATCTGAGGGCCAGTCATCCGGACGCCGAACTTAAGCCGGTGCCGGCCAGTTTCTCCGTTAACGGAAAGCTTGCCGGATCCTGCGTGATCTCCAACCGCACTTGGAACACCTTCGTAATAGATGTGGGCAGGATCGTGCCGGTTTTGACCAACGAGGAAATGGCTGCAAGCGGCAAAAAAATTCCCATCAATTTTGAATTGATCTCCGGCCGTATGTGGAATCCCCTTGATTGGAATCCTCAGGAACAGAACATCAAGTACGGCGTGGACCTCGGCACCATTCTCCAGGGCCTTTTCTAAGCCAACAAACAAAAAGGAATCATCATGTTATCGACCGCTTCCAAGATCGTATCGAGAGAAGAACTGGCCAAATGCTGCGAAGAACTGCGCAAAGAGGGCAAGACTATCGTGACCTGCAACGGAAGCTTCGACCTTTTCCATTACGGTCACCTGTGCTTCCTTGAGGAAGCCAAGGCCCAGGCGGACGTTCTCATAGTCGGCCTCAATTCCGACAGCTCCATAAAGCAGTACAAGAGCCCCTTGCGTCCAATTATCGGCCAGGAGCAGCGTGCCGCGCTTCTCTCCGCTCTTTCAATCGTAAGCTACGTCCACATCTTCGACGAGACCGTGCCCATGCCTTTTTTGGAAGTCGTGAAGCCCAATGTGCACGTCAACGGCTCCGAATACGGCGAGAACTGCATCGAAGCCCCGACCGTCAAAAAGTACGGCGGCCGCATCCACTTGATGCCCAAGGTCGCGGGCCTTTCCACCACCGGGCTCATTGAACGCATAAGGACTCTCCCCCTCTGATGAAAAAAGCCGCCTTCATTATCTTCGCGCTTTTCGTCCTTGCTGTGGCGGCTCTCGTCGCCCATCACTTCTATATGGAAGAAAAGGCGGACAAGGAATTGGCGAAAATGAACGAAGCGCGCGTCAAAGAGGAGAAGATTTCAGGCGTTTCCGCGGAAGAGAAAACGCAGGAACAGCCGAAAGAATACGAGGAAACGTTCCAGGGCAAGACCGGTGCAAGCTTCGCCTTGCTCTACCGGGAGCAGCCGTCTGTTTTCATCACCGCCGACTCCGCCTACGAACTTTTCCGCAACTATTACGAGCGGGCCGCGGACGGCGTTTACGGCACCTTCCTTTACGACCAGTACGCTTCCCTCTTCGTCGATCTGGTCGAGAATCTGGAAGCTCGCTATGAAGCGGCGGAAGGTTCCGACCGCATAGCGGTCAGGAACGCCCTGCTCTTCGCCTCCGTTGGCATGAAGATCTGCCTGCCCGAATCGAGAGTGCCATCGGCTGTGCAGCGGGAAGTGGACGACGAACTGAAAGCCGTGAAGGAAGCAGCCTTCATCGGCGAAAAAGACGGCAGACTCAGGGACTATACCGTTTACGCCGCCTACAAGGAGAAATCTGACACTCCCTGGGGCGCCGCCGCCCTTCTAAGGGCTTACCTCGGAAACAACTATTTCTCCATTGAAGAAGAGGAAACGTTTGACAGCCTTTCCATCCTTGCCGACGCGCTTTTTGTGAGCGATATTTCCAAAGAGAACTACAGCGAAGCTGTGAAGTATCTCAGAGCCTTCGACGGCGAGACGAAAGTTATGACCGTAAAGGAGTTTTTTGAGGCGCAGAAGGAAGGCAAAGGAGTAAAACAAACTATTCTCGAAAGATCAAAGACCTCTTTCGAGCAGCCGCCCTGGAAAGATCCTGTGCACATCGGCGAACCAACGAGCCGCGTCTTTTTCCTGCCGCCTCCGGCAGCGCTTCCGGAAAGGACTTTCAGGGAACTGCACCGCTGGGTAGTCCCGCCGAGCGTCAAGCACATCCTTTACGTCCTGGGCGCTGCGGACGACATTCCCGAAGCGGAAGCAAGCCTTCTCACAGACTTAAGGGAAGAGCTTAAGGGCCATTTGGGCCTTTCCGAGCGCGCTGTGGCCGCCTCCGGGGCTCTTAAAGACAAAGCGCGTGACCTTCCCTCCGCCTGCTGGATCCGCTCCGCCGTTTACAGTGCGGAAAAGCCCGAAGAGATAAGGGAGGAGCGGGACTGGCCGAAGATCAAAACGGTGAAGGTCGAAAAGGAAGCGGAATATTTTCGCGCTCTGGCGGCCCTTATAAAAGAATTGAACGAGCTCTATACGGAGCTTGACCTCTACCGCGTGATGTCAAGTTACAAGAAGACGCCCCTGACTCCCGACCATCTTTTGGAAGCGGAGCAGATCTTCCTTGATCTGGCCGACATGTCCAGGGAAGGCGAAACGGACAGCGAAAAAGCCCTTATGACGGCCAGACGCTTCCTTACGCTTCTGGCCTCCGGCAAGAACACCGACACTATTTGGGAAAAAGAAACGACCTTAGGCTTGGAATACAATTTCTTATTGAAGACCGTGGTCGGCCTTCACAAGCCCGAGCAAACGCTCGTCATTTTCCCGAAAGAAGACAACGCCGCTTACAATGGCGTCCGCTACCGCGTTTTCGAGAAAGAAGAAAAAGTGCAGGAAGCCAAATGAAAAGCTTCGTCTTCTTCGCGCCCGGCATGCGCTGCGCGGGCTGTTCCTCAAAAGTCAAAGCCAGCCTCGACAAACTGGAGGGCGTAATTAGAAGCGGCGTCGACCCGATCAGCAAACGCTGCATCGTCTATTACGACGAAACGAAAACTAATGAGGAAGCGATTTTAAAAGCTTCATCCGACGCCGGCTTTCCCCCAACCACAGAAAACCCTTTGAAGAAAAAGGAAAGCCTACTCGTAAAGAACGTGCTTTTCCTTTTCGCCGTAGCCGGCGCCGTTATTCTCTTCCTGATCGAATGGGATCTCTTCCCTCATCCTGAAAACCTCATTGATGACGGCCTTTTTCAAATGCTTTTGGCTCTGCCCGCCATTGTTTGGGGATTTGACATTTTCAAAGGCGCTTATCAAGCGGTCCGCGACGCTCATCCCGACATGCAGCTTCTCGTGGGCTTGAGTACCGGAACGGCCTTCCTTTACAGTTTGACGGAACTGATCCTCTTTGCAACCGGCGACAGAGTTTATCCTCACTATCATTTCTGCGCCAGCGCCATGGTGCTCGCTATTGTCGGCCTCGGCAGGAAATTAGAGGAACACGCCAAAAGGAAAGCCGATTCCGATCTCGAGGAACTCTCCGACCTTCTCCCGCAAATCGCCCATCTTCTAGTTGACGGCGAGGAAAAGGACATCCCCACCGAGCTTTTGAACGCAAACGATATTTTGCTCGTCAAACCGGGCGAAAGAGTCCCCGGCGACGGCAGGATAATAGAGGGCCGCAGTTCCTTCGACGAATCGCTTTTAACGGGCGAAAGCTTTCCCGTCGACAAAGGAGTCGGTGATCCTGTCACGGGCGGCTCTATGAACCTCCTGGGGGCTTTCACGATGGTTTTAGAGCGCAGCGGCGACCAAACTACGCTCTCCCAGATGGTCCGACTCGTTGAGGAAGCCAGGACGACTAGGCCGAAGGTCGCGCTCCTCGCTGACAAGGTCTCGGGACATTTCGCTCTGGGAGTAATATATGCCGCCGCCGCAACGCTTGTCGTCTGGTTCTTCCTAAAAGACTTCAACACCGCCCTGCCCTACGCGCTTACCGTCCTTGTCGTCGCCTGCCCCTGCGCCTTAGGCCTTGCGACGCCCGCGGCCCTCGCCTCGGGGCTTGGCAAAGCGGCTTGCTGCGGCATCCTCTTCCGGGATGCATCGGCCCTGGAAGCCTTTTCCAAATGCCAAACGCTCTTCTTCGACAAGACGGGAACTTTGACCAACGGAACTCCCGCCGTCAAGGAGGGCTGCCCTGACGACACGCTCCTTATCATCGCCTCCCTCGAGCAGTATTCCGAACACCCGATCGCCAAGGCCGTGACTGCGGAAGCAAGCAAAAGAGGCCTGAAACCGGACCTCTGCTCTAACTTCGAAGCCGTGCCAGGCAAAGGCGTCAAAGGCACAAGAAATTCCGATCACGCTGAACTTCTCGCCGGCACCAAAGAATTTCTCGAGGAAAACGGCGTCGTTTGCCCCCAAAGCGACCGCGGCATCCACGCCGCCGTCGGCAAAAAATACGCCGGCTCCCTGGAACTCTTTGACCCGCCCAAACCCGAAGCGGAAAAGACTTTGTCAGAGCTTAAAAAGAGAGGCCTTGATTGCATCCTCCTTACCGGCGACAGCAAAGAAGCCGCCTTTGAATTCGCCAAGACCGTTCCCCTTTCCGACGTCAAATACCGCCTGCTTCCCGAAGACAAGCTCGCCCTTGTTAGGCAAGCCCAAAAAGAAGGCAGGACCGTTGCCATGACCGGCGACGGCCTCAACGACGCCCCGGCCCTCAGCCAGGCCGACGTCTCCATCTCCCACTACAAGGGCGCCGGCGCCGCGCAGTCCGCCTCCAAGATCCTCTTGACCGGCGACGACCTAACAGCGCTCGTCACCGCCTACGACCTTTCAAGGCGCACGCTCACAATAATCAAGCAGAATCTTTTCTGGGCGCTCATCTTCAACCTCGTCACCATACCCTTAGCCGCCGGCGCGCTCTCAGCCTTCGGCCTCACCATGCGCCCCGAAGTCGGCGCCGCCTGCATGGCCGCAAGCTCCCTCCTCGTCGTCACCAACGCCCTCCGTTTAAGAAATTAATTTGTTTTCCCCCGTCACCGCTGGAGCGAGAAAGCGCTGGCGCGGAGAGCGGCATGCGCCCCCACGCGAACTCACGGAGGATGCAAGAAGTTGTCGTGCGAGCCAAGCACATATCCCTAAGCGAACTCTCGGAGGACGCTAATCAAGGCAATGCTCGCGTAGTCCGTGCGCGAGGGAT
>JAFYIM010000011.1 GCA_017538635.1 bacterium | reverse complement strand
CTGAACTCCTGGTAATTTTTGAAAGTGTTGTCCGTGAAACCCCAGGCGCCGCCGAAATAATCCTCCGTTCCCGTAGTGCAGATCGTCGGGAATTCCCTGTCGCCGTCCAGGAAGAATTTCACTTCGCCTTCGCCCCACCAGCCGTTGCTGTTGGGCTGCCAGGCGACGTACGTTCCGACGTACTGTCCCCTGCCCCTGACATTGTCGAGGATAACGTACTCTTCCTTTTCATTGGTCGGGTTCATCCTGCGCCACTGGGCGTGGAAATAGGCTCTGTCCTCCGGGATCTCGGTCAAAATGTAATTGATCTGATAAAAGAACTCCGGCGCTTCCTCGGAAAGGTTTTCAAGGGTGATAAGGCATTTTTTCCTGAAAGGCATCTCCCAATAGGAATTGAATCCGCCGCTGGGATTGACAACGATCGGGACGGAGTTGACATTGGTTCTCTCCAGCCAGCCGTGGCAGAAAAAGTCGCCTATGGGGACGCAGACGGAAGGTTCGCTTTCCCCGTCCCAATAGATCCTCAGAATATACTGACGGTAAAACCTGTAGTCCAGAGTCATCCACATGTGCTTTATGGCGCCCGGGCCCTCTATCTCCGCCACGGTGAAAGTGGTGTGCGGAGCTATTCTGACGCAGGGGGAAACTTTCCAGCCCTGCCCCAGTTCTCTGGCGGCGTTCGCAAGGGCTCCCTCCGTCGCCATGGCGCCCTTTCCTTTCTCGCCCTTGAAATTCTCAGCGCTGATGGAGCGCGAGACTGCGTTCGAAAGCCTGGTCAGATCGCTCAGGCTGTTGCCGAGGCCGTCATAATCGATTCCCATTTTGTCCCCCAAAAACTAATCTTCTTTCCAACAGACGATAATGAGCAAAAGAGCGCTCACCGTTATGCAGCTGTCGGCGATGTTAAAAGCTGGCCAGTGGTAGTTCTTGTAGTAAAGGTCTATGAAGTCCACCACCGCGTAATAGGGCGGCAGCAGCCTGTCTATCATGTTGCCGAAAGCGCCTCCCATGATAAGCCCCAAAGCGGCGGTCGCCACACGACTTTTCGGCGCCTTGCCTCTTAAAAACAAGGAGAGGATGAAAAGGATCACGACAAGCGCCAGCCCGGCCAAAATAAAGTGCCCGTAGTTTATGTTGTCCAGCATTGAGAAAGCCACTCCCGGATTCAGCCTGAATGTCAGATTGAACGACGGCAGGACCTCTATTACGGAATTCTCCTCTACGAAACTTCTGACTGCGAACTTGCTGAGTTGGTCAATGATCGCGGCGCTGGCGGCCAGATAGACGGGAGTCGCGCACCTGTTCCACTTTTCGCCCATTAATTCTTGTCCGCGCAGTTAAGGCAGAGCTCGGCTTCCGGAATGGCTTCCAGCCTGGCCTGCGGGATCGGCTTGCCGCACATTTGGCAGAGCCCGTAGGTTCCGTCTTCCATGCGGGCAAGAGCGTCGTTCACCTGCTGCAGCAGTTTCTGCTGGTTGCTGGCCAATCCCAGCATCAGCTCCATGCCGGAGGCATCGGAGCCGATGTCGGCGATGTGCGTTTTATAGCCGGAAATGTCGCCGGAAAAATCTTTCTGGGAATTCATGAAAGATTCTTCTTCCAGTTTCTCAACGTTGCCCATAAGACGGGCGCGTTTTTTCAAAAGGGCCTTCTGGAGTTTCAGAAGGACTTCCTTGGATAGTTTTGCTTTCTTGACCATATCTTAAGCCTGATTCTTCAAGACTTCCGCGCAGCGGGCGCAGACGTCAGGATTATTGGGATCGCTGCCTACGTCGTCGCTGCAGTTCCAGCAGCGCGCGCATTTCGGCTTCCCGGATCTTCCGGCCGCAACGACGATCTTGTCGATCGCGCGTCCGGCTTCGGGCTTCTTTATTTCCACGCCGGAAACAATGAAGAGCTTCGCGAATTTGCCGGAATAACTCTTCAAAAGTTCCTGCCATTCAGGATCGTCGCTCCACAATTCGACTTCCGCTTCCTGTCCGGATCCTATCTTGCCATCCTGGCGCAGCGCTTCGAGCTCCTTTAAGACTTCGTCGCGAATGAACCAGAGTTTTTCAAATTTGGCAGCGAGCTCGGGAGCAAGCCATTCTTTCTTTTCCTTAGGCCAGGCGGAAAGGTGCACGGTCTCCTCACCGTCCTCTTCCTTAGAGAAGCCGCATTCGGAAAGGCATTCCCAGACTTCCTCGCAGGTGAAGACGAGGATCGGAGCCAAAAGTTTCGCCAAAACCACGGCGCACTGCCTTAGGACGGTCTGGGCTCCCCTCCTGGAAAGAGAATCCTTGGCATCCGCGTAAAGCGTGTCCTTCAGAATGTCGCAGTAGCGGGCAGAAAGATCAACGGAGCAGAAATTGTAGAGAGCGTGGAACACTCTGTGG
>JAFYIM010000136.1 GCA_017538635.1 bacterium | reverse complement strand
TCTCGTCAGCGTTTCTCTGACGCAGGGAAGCCTGGGAGGAGATGCGGGGTCTGTTCATCATCTCTTCCCTGGAGGCGGAAGACTTGTAATCTTTCTCTTTATCCTTGTCCTTCTTGCCGCGGCGATTGTCGCCTTTACGGTTGGCGTCCGGCATAGGCCCGGCGGGCTGGGCGGGAGCGCCGGATTTTCCGCCGGCAGCAGGGCGCTGGCCCTTGTCGGAGCTCTCGCTCTTCTTGGCGGTTTTCTTCTTGCCAATTTCGGGCGGGCGCCAGCCTTTCAGGCGGTCGAGCGGAACTGTCTCCGTGACTCGGGGAAGATCCTCTTTCTGCTGAGCCACGAAAGATTCCACGGAAACGGTTGAGACCGGCTTCACAGCGTCTCTCACAAGGCGGGCCGTCTCTTCTTCCTTGGACTTCTTAACAGCTTTGGGAGCTTCTTCCTTAGGCTCGGCGGGGGGCTCCGCTTCCTCGCTTTCAGGCTCTTCAACCTTGGGCTGCTCTTCGACGAGCTTCGCTTCAGCTTCCGGCTCTTTTTCCGGTTCGGGAGCAGTTTCAGGCACGGCTTCTTTTACGGGCTCGGCCTTCTTTTCTTCCTTCTCCGGCGTTTCGGGAGCGGTTTCGACCGGCGTTTCCGGGATCTCTTCCGGCTTCTCGGGCTCTTCCTGAGTTTCAGCTGCAGCGGAGGGCTTCTTGAAGCTGAACTTCTTGATTACGATCTTAACTTTCTTGACGCGCGGATCGGCGGAAGTTTCGGCATTGATGACGGAGGACGCATCGGAATCTTCAGCGTTCTTAGCTTCAAGCCTGGCTTTTTCCTCTTCTTCCCTTCTCTTCGCTTCCTCTTTCTCCTGTTCCTGCTGCTTTCTCAGTTTAGCAGTGATAGTAACAGGCGCTTTCTTAGGAGCCGGAGCTTCCTTCGGTTCCTCCGCCTTTTTGGCGGCGGCAGCCTTGGAGGCTGGTTTTTTAGCAGCCGGCTTTTCCGCTTTCTTCGGTTCGGCTTCTTCCGTTTTCTTGGCCGCTGCTTTTTTTACCGGAGCTTTTTTGGCAGGAGTTTTCTCTTCAGCTTTTGGCTCTTCTTTTTTCTTGGGAGCGGCCTTCGCCTTAGGTTTCGGCTCTTCAGTTTCTTCCGCTTTCTTTTCTGCGCTCTTGGAGGATGCTTGGGCAGCCTTTATCTTCTCGCGGTTTTCGAAAGCTTCCTGGATGGCGGCGAAGAGCGGCCGGTACAGTTTGTCCGGAAAGACATCGGCCGGCTTGAAGGTCCCCAAGCCGTTCTTCTTAAGATAATCTCTAATTTTTTCAGAAAGGTATCGGCGGTCGGTCTCCGTTTTACAGCGGAATTCCTCCCTCATACCCTTGATCATTTCATCATAATTCATATATTATTCTTCTTCCTCTCCATCCTCATCAGCGGCCTGAAGTTCAGCCGCTTTGGACTGGCTGATGACGTTAAAGGGGTGTCCAATAAGTTTGGAGATCATGCGGACGTTCTGCCCCGAGCGGCCGATCGTCGCTTCCAGCTGATCGTCGGGGACGACAGCGACAACCATCGCGTCGTCGCCTTCGCCACAGTAGTATTCCAGGATCTCGGTGGGCTCGACGGCGTTCTTCAGAAGCGTCTCGAGATCGTCGCTCCATCTGACGATGTCAACTTTCTCGCCGTTTATTTCCTGAACGATGGATTTGACTCTCGCTCCCCTGACGCCGACGCAGGCGCCGACACAGTCAACTTTCGGGTCATGGGAGAGGACGGCGATCTTGCTTCTCAAGCCGGCGATCCTGGCCACCGCCTTGATCTCGACGATGCCGTCGTAGATCTCTGGGACTTCTATTTCAAAGAGACGGCGGACCAGAGCCGGGACCGCGCGGGAAAGAACGACTCTCGGGCTTCTGCTCTCTTCGGAATCCTTGACGTCGGAGACGACCGCGCGGATCCTGTCGCCCACTTTGTAATGTTCCCTGCTGACCTGCTCGCGGCGCGGCAGTATCGCTTCCGTGCGATCCAATTCGACGATGTAGGAACCGCGCTCCATTCTGGAAACGGTGCCGGAGACGAGGTCGCCGATCTTGTCGCTGTATTCTTTCAGGATCATGTCACGCTTGGCTTCCCTGATCCTCTGGAAGGTTATCTGCTTGATGGTCTGGACGTCGATGCGGCCGAAAACCTGCTCGTATTCGTATTCGATGGGGCCCACTTCCATTCCGGGCTCAAGGTCAACGTCCTTGAGATCCGGGCAGCGTCTCTTTGCCTCGTCAACCGTAAGATGATGGCCGATCTCGGGATCCTCGACAATGTCGCCGTCCTCATTGCGCAAACTTTCCTCATAGTCATCGGGAACGATGACGAACGTGCTGGACATGTTGATCGAGCCGTCCTCGGCGTCGATGGAGACGGTTATGGGAGGAAGATCGTCCTTCTTCTTTGCCACCGCCTCGATGCTCTTTTCCAGAATCGTTGCGATCGTGCCTTTGTCCAGGCCGTGTTCTTTTTCAAGGTAGTCGATTAAGGTCGTGATCTCGCTTTTCATTTTTAGGTCCTCATTGTAAGTTTCTATTCCCTTAAGAAACAAAAAAAGCGGATGGCACCACCCGCTTCTTTATCCTTAAAGAAGTTTCAATTCTCAGATATGCTACCAAAAAGGCCTTTTAAAGTCAACGCGCGGTTTTTCCGCTCCATACCGGCTTAAAACAAAAACGGCGCATTTTTAGATATAATTAAGAAAAGCACATTTTGAGAGAGCGTTTATGAAAAAACTAATTTACGCCGCCTTTATTGCCCTTTTAGCCTTGAACGCCGTTTCAGACAACGTTGCCTTAAAGCCTGACGGCGACGGCTCAAAAGAAAAGCCCTACCTGATCAGCAAAATCGAGCACCTGGTCTGGATGAGGGAGACCGTTGCTTCTTCCGAAGGAAAGCATTACAAGATGACCGCTGACATAGACGCCGCGGAAACAAAAGATTGGGACAACGGCCGGGGGTTCTCCCCCATCGGGGCGCCCGAGCCTCTCATAAAAAAGTCTTCGGACGTGAATCGGAAATTCCCGCCGTTCCTGGGCTTTTTCGACGGCAACGGGCATTGCATATCGAACCTTTACATTAACAGGCCCAAGGAAGAATACGCCTCGTTATTCGGAAACATCGGGCAGCCCGGAGAAATGGGCGTATTTGACAAGTGGAGATTGATGTGCGATGAGGTGGCTGACACATTTCGGAAAAGAAATTTCACTTGCGGCGTCAAAGACCTGGCCGTAGTCAATTCTGACCTCACCGCCGAATTGCATGCTGCCGGTCTGGCTTTCCAAATAAACACCTGCCGGGTGGAAGGCTGCTATTTAAGCGGCCGCCTGTCCGCACTCAGATCGCTTGCTGGTCTGGCGGCAGTGGCCGAAAAATCCTACGTTTCCGAATGCGCCACCGACTTCGAATACGATAACAGGTATACCGGCCTCGCCGGCATAGCCGGCTATTCCAAGGTCTCCATATACGAAGACTGCAGCGTCTCCGGCAAGTGCCGGCCGCCTCAGCGGGAGACTCACGACACCTTGTTAGCCGGAACGGAAAAAAGGAACAGGATGCGTTACGGCGCTGATTATAAGGGCTACGAAACAATGGGCATATCAGTGGTTTTCTTTTCATTTGACGGCGCAATATTCAGATGCCTTGGGGATCTTCAGCTCACCGGCAACCGCTCCTTACCCGGTGTGCATCCCTTCCCTGAAAACCACGGCGGCAATATGACCAAAGATTCTTTCTGCGACGCGGAGAAACTGCACACTCAAAGGAATCCCGAAATGGGCGTTCTTAAGACCTTGGAATTGAGGCAAAAGAAAAACTACGAAAACTGGGATCAGGAAAAGATCTGGGAGATCAAAGAAGGCGAACTGCCGCGCCTACGCCGCCTGAAACGCTGGCAGAAAAATTAAAGCGTTGCCGCAAGCAGCGCGGCAGTCGTAAAGGAAGCGAGGACCGCTGCCAGAAGAGCCCTCAAAAGCAGCTTGGAAAAAGCGGCCGATCTTTCGTCATCAAGCAGAGGGGATATAAGGCCGAAAAGGATGGAAAGCGTTCCGAAATTCGCGAAACCGCAGCAGGCGAAAGTCGCGATCCTTATGGTTTTCGGAGAAAGTATTCCCGCGATCTTAAGAAGTTCCTGATAAGCGACGATCTCGTTCAAAACAACTTTGCAGCCCAGGACATAGCCGACATTAGAGCACTCCGCAGCCGGAACGCCCATAAGGAAAGCGAAAGGCCAGCCGATGTATCCGAAGATTCCCTGAAGAGAAAGATTGGGAAACTTAGGCAAGAAGAGCCTGGGAGCGCCCAGAAGCTTGTTTATGAAATAAATGACG
>JAFYIM010000135.1 GCA_017538635.1 bacterium | reverse complement strand
TGCCTGGATCGAACGTACTGAGAAGTATCCCAACCCCAAGGACGCCGACAACGTCTTCAACCGTCCCGAACCAGGCGACACAATTCACTGGACTGCCAACATCTATTCCAACAGTGAAGACACCCAGGGCAACGTCACAGCTTACCTCAAATGGTACGTCAACACAAAACTGGAAGCCACGCACACCCAGACTTTCAGCAAGGCCGTAGGCATCTATACCGACGGCTATACCTGGACCGTTCCTGAGAACTATACATACGACTTCACCAGACCGCTTACCAACAAGCTTTCCCTAGTCATGAGTTACCCAGGCTCTACCAGGGACAACAACACAAAAAACAATTCCCGCGAGATCTTCCTTGACGCCATGACCTTCAACGTCAAGGTCTATACCAACACTTTTTGGAAATATACCGTCAAAGGCAATTCACCGAAATCCTTCTACGACAACCTGGAGGATACCATCCAGTTTATGAACGGTCGCTACGACGCCATGTCGTATCCTCTCGCTCCCTACGGCATCATTGACCGCTATAGGGTCGATCATGTGGAATTGATGAACGTGGCCAAGGATCCCACTCGTTTCCAGGGCAATGAGAATTACTACACCACGATCTCTTACAGCGAAGGCGACGACTACGGCGGATACCTTGGCAACCCCTACGACTGGATCGGGCAGACTTTCCTTTGGAACGGCAACGGCGTCTTCTCCACCATGGGACATGGCGCGCTGTGCCACGAGACAGGACACTCGCTGTGCTTCCCGGACACCTACCGCTTCAATATGCCGGCCGATAAAAACAAGGTCTTCGGCGAAGCCTACACCTGCAATTGGGGCGATCCCAAAGGCAAGGAAGACATGATGCGCTACTGCTACAACGGCACAAAGGACGTCTTCACGGAGTTGGAGTGCGCTACTATCAATCTCAAAGCCGGATCCCAGCGCCGCTATCCCCCGGAAATGCACAACGGCGTGAAAGGCTGGATGTTCTCCTGCCTTCCCACCAACATCTGCATCAAAATTTACGGAGAGAATAATCACGAACTAAATCAGGCTGAAGTTTTGGTCTATCGCGGAACGGGCAACGCCTACGAACTGGCTTTCGGCAACACTAATCCGAGCTACACTCTGACTTACGATCACGGCGCCAAGTTTACTCCCAATTACAGCTACGACAACAACAACCTTTACTTCAACAGCTTCATCTTCAAGCTCCCGGGCGACGACAAATCAAATTACAAGATCATCGACAGTCTGAGGCTGAATTACGAATATCTGAAAGGACAAAAGGACGTCTGCGTCTTCTCTTTCACGAACGAGAACTACAAGGTTACGGAACCGGATTCCATCGTGATAGGCGACGGCAGCGGCACCACTTTTTCTTTGAGGAACGAACTGCATCTAAGCTATCCTGAAAACACCGCGAAGATCCGCTGGGCCTATTCCGAAGCTGGGCTAAACAACGCTGAATGGCAGGACATCTCTGAAACGATGGAAATGATCTTCGACAGAAACGGCAAGCTGAACATCTATTTCCAGACGCTCTCCAAGGATTTCGTCCTCTCCGACGTTCACGTAGAGGAAATTACCGTTACGACCAATTGGGACTTCGGATTGGCCTGGCTGGAACGCACGCCCAAATACGGCATCGGCAAATACGACATCGGCAGCACCTACCGTCCTAAGCCCGGTGACAACTTGACCTGGACCGCCAACATCTACTGCAACACTTCCCTTACGAACGATCCCATAGACGTCGTCGTTGACTGGTACGTCAACACGAAAAGAGAAGCTTCGCACACCAACAGCTACAGGATCATAAGAGACCTCTACCAGGACGAATTCAAGTGGACCATGCCGGACACTTACGTCTATGACTTCACCAAGCCCCTTACGAACATAATCAGGGCCGTTATAAGCTACCCGGAAGGATATTTTGACCACAACGTCAGCAACAACGTCCTCAATGTCTATATGGACGCCCTCACTTTCGGCGTGACAGTCGTCAACTCCACCTTTGACAAATACACCACCTCATCCAGGAAGTCGTTCTACGACTACATGAACGACACCATCAACTATATGAACGCCCAGTACGCCAGAGCCAAATCAGTCCTGGCGCCCTACGGCATCATAGACCGCTACCGAGTCGCCTACCTGAGGCGTCAGGATTCGCAGTAC
>JAFYIM010000134.1 GCA_017538635.1 bacterium | reverse complement strand
GTTCAGTTCCTCGAACATGGGCGCCAGTTCGAACTGGGCGGGGGCCACTTCGTTGTGCCTCGTCTTGGCGGGGATCCCCAGTTTCCACAGTTCGTCCTCGACTTCCGTCATGAAGTTCAGGATCCTTCCCTTGATGGTGCCGAAGTAATGGTCCTCAAGCTGCTGATGCTTGGGGCTCGGAGATCCGAACAAAGTCCTGCCGGTCAAGAGCAGGTCCGGCCTGGAAAGGTAAAAACTCTTGTCGATCAGGAAATACTCCTGTTCCGGTCCCAAGGTGATGGTAACTTTTTCGTCTTTTTTGCCGAAGCACTTCATCAGGTGCTTGGTGGCCTGCGAGAGAACCTGCATGGACCTCAAAAGCGGCGTCTTCTTATCCAGCGCCTCGCCCGTGTAGGCGCAGAAGGCCGTGGGGATGCAGAGCGTGGCGCCGTTGCCGTGGCGCTTTATAAAGGCCGGGGAGGTCGGATCCCAGGCGGTGTATCCTCTGGCTTCGAAGGTGGAGCGGATGCCGCCCGAGGGGAAGCTGGAGGCGTCCGGCTCGCCCACGATCAGATTCTTTCCCGAGAAAGTCTGTATCGGCAGACCGTTCTTTATTTCCAAAAAGGCGTCGTGCTTTTCCGCCGTGCTGCCGGTCAAAGGCAAAAACCAGTGAGTGTAGTGCGTGGCTCCCCTGTCGCTGGCCCAGCGACGCATGGCGTGCGCCACTTCGCCTGCGATCGAGGGATCCAAAGGCTGGCCCTGGTCTATAGTCTGCAGCAGTTTCGCATAGGTATCGTGAGGAAGATATTCCTTCATGGCTTTTTTAGTGAAAACGTCCGCGGCGTAATCGGCTTCCTTGAAAGCCTCACCCGCGAAGGGCGCGCAGCCCTTGAGGCCCGCGACTTTGGAAACTGCAGCTTTTCTGGCGCAACTGTTCATTTTTTTCTCCTGATGGTTGATGAAAATAGTTGTCGCCACATATAAAGCAAAAGGTGTGCCAAACTCCAAAAGTCCCCATTTTTCCGCCTTTCCGCCCTACGCGCCCATTCCGCCATTACATTTTTTGTAATTAGCCGCCACCCCCTTATACATCAAATGTAACCGATGCCCAAAGATTTTTTACAAGACCTAGAATAATTAAATTCATTTAGATTACATCTGCTATAAAAACTATTAGCAAAAGCAAATCTCCTTGTGTTTATTTACGTTTTTGTCTATCATGGCGTACACTGAGGTTAGTGAAAACTCGTCAACTTCAAAAAAGAACTTAGCATGAAAAGCAACAATAATTTGAACAAAAATCCCCCTGAGGAGGTTCAAACTCTCTATTCTGCGATTCGAGAAACGCTTCTTTCATACCGCAATCAAGCTTACGCTTCGGTTAATTCAGCAATGGTGCAAGCCTATTGGAACATTGGAAGATTGATCGTCGAGCATGAGCAGAAAGGGAATTATCGCGCAGATTACGGAAAAAAGACATTGCAAAATCTTTCCGCTCGACTTAAAAAAGAGTTCGGGCAAGGATTTGACATAAGAAATCTGAGAAATATGAGATTGTTTTACATTTCATTCCAAAAACGGAACGCAGTGCGTTCCGAATTGAGCTGGACACATTATCGCATCCTTTTGAGAATTGAAAATGCCAATGCCAGAAACTGGTATATGGAAGAATGCATACGCTCAGCTTGGTCTAGCCGGCAGCTCGAACGTCAAATCGCCACTTTATATTATGAACGTCTGCTGGCCAGCCGGGACAAGAATTCTGTCAAAAAAGAAGCCGTTGAGTTGTTAAAGCCCGTTGCTCCGAAAGATTTCATAAAAGATCCGTATGTCTTGGATTT
>JAFYIM010000133.1 GCA_017538635.1 bacterium | reverse complement strand
TTTGGCGTTTTATGTGGGCGTTTAGCTCAGTTGGTTAGAGCGCAACCCTTACAAGGTAGAAGTCACTGGTTCGAGTCCAGTAACGCCCACCATTCATAATTCTTCCCTCTCCTTCATCACTCTGAGCTGCTGACTGGGATCCAGCCTGTCAAGGAAAAGAATCCCGTCCAGGTGATCCGTTTCGTGCTGCAAGACCACGCTCAAAACTCCGCCTTCTGATTCTATCTCTACCGGTTCGCCGTTTTCGTTGAAGCCTTTGGCCAGGACATGGGCGCTTCTTGTCACTTCGCCCCAAAGGCCGGGGCAACTTAGGCAGCCTTCGTCCCCTCTTATCTCCCCGCTCAATTCAGAGAGTTCCGGATTGATCAGGACCTGCGGTTTCCTTCTCTTCGTAGTCCTAGGATCGAAGACGATGATCCTAAGGTCGCTTCCCACTTGCGGAGCGGCAAGTCCGACGCCGTTCTTGTAGTACATCGTCTCGATCATGTCGGCTATAAGCCTTTTCACGGCCGGCGTGATCTTCGTGACGGGCTTGCAGATGACTCTCAGCCTTTCGTCTCCTTCGGTTAGGACCTTCAGTTCCATTTTTTCTTTTCCTTCCTGACGGTGGAAGTGAAGCCGTGGGCCGGCAGTTTTTCGTAGCGGGCGAACGTTTCCATAGTTTTCGACATGTTCGCAAAGCCTTCCTCGTCGGCCTTCATGACGCTCATGCGCTTTAGGAAGGTCGCGGTGGAAAGCCCGCTCATGAAGGCGGCCGCGGCGCCGGTCGGCAATACGTGGCTCGGCCCGAAAGCGAAGTCGCCCATCGGCACTGGCGTCCATTTGCCGAGGAAGACCGCGCCGGCGTTTTTGATCAGGGAAAGGACTTTCTCGTCATTTTCCGTAATGATCTGCAGATGCTCCGGAGCAATGGCGTTGGAGACAGCCGCGGCTTCCTTCAGGTCTTTGACGACCACGGCGTGCATATTGTCAAGGCCGGCCTTCTCGACCGCGCCCGCCAGCTCGCCTTTGTTGAGCGATCTGACTTCCGCGAAAACGGCCTCGGCCAGCTTTCTGCTCGTCGCGACCACGTAGGTCTTGCTGCCGTGGTGCTCAGCCTGGGACATAATGTCCGCGGCGACGATCCTGGGATCGGCGCTCTCATCGGCGATGATCAGACTCTCGCTCGGTCCGGCGATAAGATCGACGTTGACCGCGCCGAAAAGCTGGCGCTTCATTTCCGTGACGGCCGCGCTGCCGGGTCCCGCTATCACGTCCACTTTCGGAATGGCCCTGGTGCCTAAGCACATGGCCGCGACCAGAGAGGGGCCGTGCCCGCGGTAGAGTTCCTTGACGTTGAGAAGCTTGCAGGCGGCGAGGATCCCGGGATTGACCTTCCCCTCGCTGTCGCAGGGCGTAGCCACGCAGATGCTCTTCACTCCCGCGACCTGGGCAGGAATAACGCTCATAAGAACCGAAGACACAAGGGGCGCGGTGCCGGCCGGAACATAGACGCCGGCTCTTTCCACCGGGCGGTACACTTCGCCGAATTCACCGCCGTACGGCCCTTTGTTCCGCCAGGGGGAGCGAAGCTGCTTTTCATGGAAAGCTCTGATCGCATTGGCGGCGTTTTTAATGGCGCTTTCCAATTCCTTAGAGCAGGCGGCGTTGTCTATTTCGCGTTTGCTGACTTTGAGCTTGCTGGGACTTAGGCTGCACTTGTCGAATTCCTTGGTGTATTCGCAGACTGCGGCGTCGCCTTCCTTCATGACGCTCTTTATGATGGAGCTTACGATCTCTTTC
>JAFYIM010000132.1 GCA_017538635.1 bacterium | reverse complement strand
GATCTGCACGGCCACAACGTGACAAACTATTCCGGACTTTTCGGCATCAGCACCGATCCCATCCCTGAACCTGCGGTGGCGTTTTTTGCGCTGGCCGCGCTGGCTTGTTTGAGCCTCAAACGCCGATAAATACACAAGCAAAGGCGGCACAAAACCCTCGCTCACGGACTACGCGCGCATCGTGCGGACATAGCACATACCCCCCGCTCACGGACTACGCGCGCATGGCCTTGATTCGCATCCTCCGTGAGTTCGCTTGGGGGTACGTGCTACGTTCGCACTTGAGCCTTATTAGTTTCCTCCGTGAGTTCGCTATGGGGTATGTGCCGCCCTTTGCTTTCAATTTGTCAGTAACTTGAGGAAAAGTTGTGCTCAACCACGGGAAATTTACAAGTTATCCACAAGAAGCTAAACTTAGTGCTAAAAGTTAAATATCTTGAAAATAGATATTTATAAACTTTTGCGCAAGTATTCCCCAACTTATCGACAAGCGTTTGCAATTGTCACTGGCAAATGATAAAATGACCTTCCCACTTTAAATTTCAGGAATCCATTATGTTCAGAAAAATCTTTTACGTTTTGCTAGTTCTGGCGCTCGTTGCCATAGCGGCTTTCGCTTTATGGAAGAATTCCGATTCGGAAAAAGAGATGCAGAAACTTAGGGCGCAGATGTATGATCTGCAGAAGCAGGTGGAAAAGCAAAACCTTGCCAAGGCGGAGGAAAAGCAAAGCGTAGAGGTAAAGGAAGAAGTTAAGGAAGAAAAGGAAGAGCGCAAGATCTTAAGCGAAGCGCTGACTGCTCCTTCCCAGACTCCGCCGTCCGTCGTTCGCCCGGCCAGCGCCGAAGCGAAAAGCACGATCATTTCGGTTGCCGATTCCAATGATTTCGCCCAAAGTTTGGCCGACATTCAGGAAGAGGTGAAAGAGCAGGCGATGAAAGAGACCATAAACGATGTGGCGGAAGCGATCACCAACGACTCAAAAGCCATCGATATGTCGGAAGTTGACGCCATGATAAAGGAAGCGGAAGAAAAGCTGGTCGCCCAGTACGGCGCGCAGATCCTGGAAAAGGAAGAGAAGAGCGCAAAAGTCGTGGAGACGGTGAAAGAAGAAGCGGAAGAAACGGTTGAAGAAGTCAAAGTTGTTTCCTCTCCTTCCTGGCAGGATGAAAACGCGCTTCCCGGTTCTGTTCCGGTAGTCAGCATCGACGAAAACGCTACGAGAAATTTGAACAACACTCCTACGAAAATACAGAACACCTACATTTCTTCAAAAGGCGACATTCAGCCTGTGCACGGCGACGCTCCTTTGCCTCCGAGCCAGCCTTCCTGGACTCAGAGCGCGGAGAAGACTACCGAATCGGTAGTTCAGCGCACGACAAGTTTGAGGCCGGCTTCCGAAGTCATAGTCCCCGTGACCGCCAAAGAGGAAGTTGAGAAGGAAATGAAGGCCGAGGAACTTCGCAGAAGACCCCCGGAAAACGTTCGCAGGATACCGAAAAAGAATTACAATGCGCTTGGTAAGCGCACGATGGCCGACGTGATGAAGGAAGGCCTGTAAGGAAATAATTAGTGACGAAATATCTTTTGATCCTTATCTGCCTGGCGTCTTCGACGCTCATGGCTGCGAGTATAGAAGCTACCATAGGTTTTGACGCCTCCAAACTGAAAGAAGAGAAAAAGGAAGGCGCCAGTTTCTTTTCCTATGCCGACAACGACGTGAATTATGTCGAGCACGGGCAGGGGACTCCTGTTCTGCCCTGCAAGCACGTTTATATCGCGGCGCCCAAAGGCGCGGAATACGCAGGCTGCCGGACAAAGGTGAGCCGCGAGCAGCTCAAAGGTCGCTACAACCTTTACGTCAGGGACGTGAATGCCAGAAAGACCGGCGCTGACATATATCCGCCCAGCTGCGTGGAGTTCGTCAAGCAGTACGACGAAGACGGT
Organism: bacterium; assembly: GCA_017538635.1. The sequence continues at coordinate 5,120 of JAFYIM010000132.1, read as the reverse complement.
TTCCGGATCTTCATGTTCAGAGTCTATCCGATAATGTGTCAGCCTGCGGACGGCACAGTTATGCGTATAATCAGCTTGCAGATGCAGGTCTCCTGTAAGGGCGACGCCCGCTACGAGAACGTGCCGATGGACGACCTTATCAAGATTAAGCGCAAAGTTCTGAACCCAAAGGCCCTGGAAGGGTTGGTCGCTTCGCTTAAAGTCAGCCCTAAGAAAGGTTTGAGTATAGAAAAAGAGGGTTTTGCCACTAGCCGCGCCAAAGGCAGGAACGTTTTTGCCGATAACGCCCCTAAGAACAAGTGGCGCAAGGGCGAATCTGGCTCCTCTTCCTCTGGCGGCGACCTTATTGAGGCACTGAAGCAAAACAACATCACGATAGAAGACGGCAGCGTGATGTTTTCTCCCATCCAATTTTGATTTTTGGCCAAAAATGGCCAAAAACGGCTGATTTTGGCCCGATATTTGCAAAATCTGCCCCGATTTCATAAAATATCCTAAATAATAACGGAGTTATTCATTCTATGGATATCAAGGAAATCAAACATTTTCTCAAACTGATGGACGCCTACGGCCTCTGCGAATTCACTTTCGAGAACGCCGACGGCAAGATCTCTTTGAAGAGGCCTCAGGGCGGAGTGCCCGTCCAGGATTACGCTACGCTGAAAGTCGCGCCGGAGGAAGTCTTAAATTCCATTCCGGAACAGCCTGCGCCAAAGCCGGCTTCCGAAGTTAAGGCTGCGCAGCCCAAAGCTGAGGCAAAAACGGAAAGCAACCTTATTCCCATCAATTCTCCCATGGTCGGAACTTTCTACGCCGCCGCCAGTCCGGACAGCCCGCCGCTCGTAACCGAGGGCCAGACTGTCAACGAGGAAACTACGGTCGCCGTCATCGAGTCCATGAAGATCATGAGCGAGATCAAGGCGGAAGTGAGCGGCGTGATCGCCAAGATCTGCGTCGGCAACGGTCAGCCGGTGGAATTCGGCCAGACTCTCTTCTTAGTCCGTCCGGAATAGAAAAATGTTTCGCAAGATACTTATAGCCAATAGGGGCGAGATCGCGTTGAGAGTGATCCGCGCCTGTCGGGAAATGGGTATAGCAAGCGTGGCGGTCTTTTCCGAGGCTGACAGGAACTCGCTGCATGTCAGATACGCCGACGAAGCTTACTGCATCGGCAGAAGCCCCGCTTCCGACAGCTACCTCAACATTCCCAGGATCATTGCGGCCTGCGAAGTATCGGATGCCGACGCGGTCCATCCAGGCTACGGATTCCTTTCCGAAAACGCCCACTTCGCCGAGATCATCAATTCCTGCGACATGACTTTCATCGGCCCGACGAGCGAAGCCATTGCGGCTCTGGGCGACAAAGCCAACGCCAGAGACCTGGCCATAAAAAACAACGTCCCGGTGGTGCCGGGAAGCGACGGACCCGTCAACGATTATCCTACGCTCGTGAAAGAAGCGGCAAGGATAGGATATCCCATCATTGTCAAAGCCTCCGCGGGCGGCGGCGGACGCGGCATGCGCGTCGTTAGGAACGAAGACGAGCTTCAGAACGCTTTTGAGACGGCCAGGAAAGAAGCCGAAGCGGCTTTCGGCAATCCGGAAGTTTACATCGAAAAATTCCTCGAGAGGTCCCGTCACGTGGAAGTCCAGATCCTGGCCGACAAAGACGGGACCTGCGTTCATCTTGGCGAGCGCGACTGCACCATGCAGAGAAGACACCAGAAACTGCTTGAGGAATCGCCTTCTCCCATAGTTGATGAAAAGCGCAGAAAAGAAATGGGCGAAGCGGCCTGCCGCATCGCTTTGGCCGCCAATTACGTCGGCGCCGGTACGGTGGAATTCATAGTCGACGAGGACACCAACGACTATTACTTCATGGAAATGAACGCCCGCGTCCAGGTCGAGCATGGCGTTACGGAAATGGAAGCAGACGTTGACATCGTCAGGCGCCAGATCATGGTCGCCGCGGGCGATCCTCTGGGACTTGAGCAAAAAGACATTCACCTTAGCGGCTGGACTATCGAATGCCGCATAAACGCCGAGGATCCCGAACACGATTTCCGCCCGAATCCCGGGAGAATAACGACTTACAATCTGCCGGGGGGACCGGGCGTCCGAGTCGATTCCATCGCCTACGCCGGTTACGAGATCTCGCCTTACTATGATTCCATGGTGGCGAAACTTTTGGTGCATTCAAGGGACCGCATCGCGGCCATCAGGCGCATGCTGAGGGCGCTCGACGAATTCGAGATCGGCGGCATCAAGACGACCATTCCTCTCTTTAAGAATTTATTGAAGCAGCCCGCTTTCATAAGAGGCGACCGCTACAACACCAACTTCGTCGAGGAGTGGCTTAAGAAGCAATGATCGACCTTCATCTTCACAGCATCTATTCCGACGGCACCAACACTCCAAAAGAGCTGGTGGAGCACGGCGTCAAGCTGGGCTTGAGAGCCATTGCCCTGACGGATCACGACACTGTGAGGGGAATCGATGAATTGGCTTCCGCTGCGAAAGAGCAGAAGATGGATTTCATTCCCGGCGTGGAACTCTCCGCCGGCGTCTTTTCCCTGAGGAAGGATCATCAGAAGGAAGTGCACATCCTCGGTTATTTTCCGAGGTGGGACGACAAAATAAAATCAGCGCTGGAACCTTTGAAGCAAGTGCAGTCCTGGCGCGAGGAGAGAAACCGCTCAATCGTTGAGAAACTGAGAAGCTATCACGTTCCGGTGACGTATGAGGAGCTGGTCGGTTTGGCCGGAAGCAACAACGTCGGCCGTCCGCATTTCGCTCACTGGCTCATTGAGAACGGCTACGCCCATTCGGTGGGCGACGCTTTCCAGCAGTTCCTGACTCCCGGAGCACTGACTTTCACTGAGCGCAAGACTTACGACATCAAGGGCTCCATCGACCTTATCAGATCCGCGGGAGGAATAGCGGTCCTGGCGCATCCCAAGGCGCTGCACATTTTCTCCGACGATGATTTTGAGAAATTCCTGAAGGACATGGTCGACAAAGGCTTGGAAGGCATAGAAGTGTATTGCTCCGTGCATCTGCCAGCCGACATCAGGCGCTACGAGAGAATGGCGCAGAAGTTTAATCTGATCATGACCGGCGGAACGGATTTTCACGGGAAGATGAAACCGGACATCAGGATGGGCTACGGATTCGGCTACACGAAAGTGGACGACTCCGTCTATGACAAGCTCAGGGCAAAATTGGATTCAAAAAAATAATAACCATAAAAATTAAGAGGCAATATGAAAAATCGTATCGGCGTCATCGCCTTCATGAGCCCCGAAGGCGGAACTTTGAAAAAAGTCGCCGCCCATAAGCTCGACACCTGCCAGCTGGTCAGCTGGAACCCCAAGCACTGGACCGACGCTATGGCCGAACAGGTCAAGGCCGAGATCAAAGAATCAGGCATCAAGCCCACCGCTTTCTGGGCCGGCTGGGCCGGACCGGCGGTCTGGGATCTTCTGTCCGGACCGGCTACCCTTGGCTTAGTTCCCCCGGCTTTCCGCTTCCAGCGCATCCAGTCCATGCTGGCGGCCGGCGATTTCGCCAAGAAGATCGGGCTGCCCGCCGTCATCACGCACCTGGGCTTCATTCCAGAGTGGCCCCGCGACAGAGACTTCGGAGACTTGGTTGATGCTGTCAAATACATCGCCCGCTACTACAAGAGACTGGGTCTCCAGTTCTGGTTCGAGACCGGCCAGGAAACGCCTGTCACGATGCTCCGTTTGATCCAGCAGACCGGCATGGACAACCTCGGCATCAACCTCGACCCCGCCAACCTCATTCTCTACGGCAAGGCCAATCCCGTTGACGCCCTGGACGTCTTCGGACAGTACGTCAGGAACATTCACGCCAAGGACGCTTTCTATCCCACCGATCCCATGCATCTGGGCGAGGAAGTGAAAGTCGGCACCGGCAAGGTCGATTTCCCGCGCTTCGTGAAGAGATTGGGCGAGATCGGCTTCAAGGGAGAATTCATCATCGAGCGCGAAATAGAAGGCGACCAGCAGATCAAGGACATCAACGAGACCGTGAAGTACCTTAGGAAGCTTTTCGACACAACCCCCGCCAAGCGCGCTAAATCCGTCAAAAAATAAAAGGGAGAAATAAATGAGCACACAACCCGCTTACGGCGCCAAGACAAAAATGCAGGGCGTCCTCAACGTCGGCTTCGTCGGAACCGGCAACATTTCCTGGACGCACCTCAGGATCCTTGAAAAAAGGAAAGACATCAAAATAGTTTCCCTTTGCGACATCGTTCCCGACCACGCCAAGGAAAAACAGGCCGTCTTCGGCGGCGAGATCTTCTTTGATCACGTGGACATGCTGAAGAAAGGCCCGAAGCTCGACGCGGTCTGGGTCTGCACGCCCTCCACCGCCAGGGAAGAGATCCTTGTCAACTGCACGAAGGCCGGTCTTCCCGTCTTCTGCGAAAAGCCGGCGGAACGCAAAGTCGCGGTTGCAAAACGCATCGCCGACAAACTCGACAAGATCCCCAACGCGCACGTCCAGATCGGCTACGTCTTCCGTTCCATGGCCCTGACGGAACGTCTCAGGGAACTTATGGCTGACGACAAGATCCACACCTTCATGTCCGCCTATGCCTGCGGCGCTTCCACGCAGAATCTTCTGCCCGCCTGGTTCTATGACAACGACCTCTCAGGCGGCGCTCTGGTCGACCAGGCTACGCACAATTTCGACTGGCTGAGATACCTCTTCGGCGAAGTGGTGGAAGTCAGCGGTTTCGCGACCAATCCCTTCCGCAAAAAGACTATGAGCAAGAAGGGCAACTACACCATCGACGAAACGATCGCCATGTCCCTTAAGTTCGCCAACGGCATCACCGGCACGCACACCCATTCCTGGCTGGCCGACACCTGGCGCAACGAAGTCGTTCTCTTCGGCGAAAAGCGCAAGTATCACGTTAACCTCGGAACTTGCACCATCAAGGTGGAAAGCGCCAGGGAAGAGACCTTGTTCACGCAGAGAAGCGGAACGATGTACGTTTACGAAAACGAGAAGTTCATCGACGCCGTGAGAAGCGGCGACTGGTCAAAGAACCCCTCCACTTACCGCGACGCCGCGAAGTCGCTGGCCCT
>JAFYIM010000131.1 GCA_017538635.1 bacterium | reverse complement strand
TCTCTTCGTCGATCTTGGTCGCGAATTCCACATTTGTCCTATTGGGGAACAAATGATGCCTTTCCACCTTGGGTCCCCATTCCGCCACGGGAAAACTTTCCGCGTCGGGAACGAAGAAGACTGCGTGCGGGTTGCCCATGGAAACGCAGGTCATAGGCGGCAAGGCCAATCCTTCGGGAGGAGCAACGGCAACGCCGCTTATCACAGGTTCTCCCATATCGACTCTCACTTCAGTGCCAACTATAACGGGGCGCATGATGCCGGCCGGAGTCTCTATGGTCATCTCGTCTTTTGCGACGAGTCCGCGCCTTCTCGCAAATAGCGCGCAGCAGCGAATGCCGTTGCCGCACATCTCGACTTCGCTGCCGTCGGCGTTGAAAATAGCCATGCGCAGATCGGCTTTCTCCGAAGGATACAGCAAAAGAAGCTGGTCTCCCCCTATGCCGAAGTGACGATCCTGCAAAAATGAGGCTTCTTTGGCGCTGGGGTGCCAGTCTTTCAAGTTCCCGGTGGCGTCAACGACCACGAAGTCGTTGCCGAGCCCGTGCATTTTTGTGAATTTTATCTGCATGTCTTTTCGCAATTGAGCTGATCCTCGTAAGTTTCCCTTCTGCGGATAAGCGTCATTTCATCGCCTTCCACCAAGACTTCCGCCGCGCGGTTGCGGGAATTGTAATTGGAACTCATCGTGAAGCCGTAGGCGCCGGCGGAGCAGACGGCAAGAAGGTCGCCTTCCCCTACCTTCGGAAGCGTCATATCCTTGCGGAAAAAGTCCGCGCTCTCGCAGACCGGGCCGACCACGTCGCAGACGAAGGTTTCGGCCTTGTCCTCAACCGCTGCGATCTCGTGGTAGGCCTCGTAAAGGGCCGGGCGGATAAGATCGTTCATGGCGGCGTCCACTATGACAAACGTCTTGTCGGGGTTCTCCTTGACGTACTCCACTTTCGTCACGAGCATGGCGGCGTTGCCGACCATGTAGCGGCCCATCTCGCAGACGAAGGTCATGCCGAGTTCACTGATGATCGGCAGGACCTCTTTTACGAGTTCCGCTGGCGTGGCCGGATCCTCGTCTTTATAAACGATGGCCAAGCCTCCGCCTATGTCGAAGTATTTGAGTTCCGTTCCCTGAGATCTCAGCTTCAGGACGAATTCCGCCGCCTTCAGAACCGCCGTCTTGTAAGGCTTCGTCTCCGTGATCTGGGAGCCGATGTGGACTTGCAGCCCCACGGCTTTGAGGTTTTTGTATTTTTCGGAGAAGCCCTTTAAGATCTCCTCCGCTTTATCAGCCGTCAGACCGAACTTGTTCTCGCTTTTGCCGGTCGTTATGTAATCGTGCGTATGGGCGTCCACGTCGGGGTTGACGCGCAGGGCAATTCTCGCGACACGACCGAGCTTTGCGGCTATGGCGTTGATGCGCTCCAGTTCCGGAACCGATTCCACGCCGAAGTAAAGTATCTCAGCTTTGACGGCGCTCTCGATCTCCTCGGCGCTCTTGCCGACGCCCGCGTAAACGCATTTTTTGGTGTCGCCGCCGGCTTCCTTGACGCGCTGCAGTTCGCCGCCGCTTACGATGTCGAAGCCCGAGCCCTCGTGAGCGAAAAGCTCAAGGATATGGATGTTGCTGCAGGCTTTCACCGCGTAGCAGATGTGATGGGGGTAATCCTTAAGCGCTTCCTCGAAGTTACGGTAGCGCTCTTTTATGTGCGCGGCGCTGTAAATAAAGAGCGGCGTGCCGAATTTTTCGGCCGCTTCCCTAAGCCCTACGCCTTCGCAGTAAAGAGCATTGCCTTTTCTTTCGAAATATTCCTGTTTCATGCCGTCCTTAAATTCAGAGCGCGCCTTCCAAATACGGTTTCTGAAGTTCCATCAATTCCGTGCAGCCCTTTTTCCCCAGCGCCAGGAATTCCTCCAGCGTTTCTTTGGGGAAAGGCTTGCCTTCCGCCGTGCCCTGGATCTCTATGAATTCGCCCTCGCCTGTCATGACGAGGTTGCAGTCCACTTCCGCCCTCGAGTCCTCGGAGTAGTCGAGGTCAAGAAGCGTCCTGCCGTCCACCCTGCCCACCGAAATGGCGGAAACGGTTCTTATGATCGGAGACTTCTTCAGCACTTTCTTCTGCAGAAGGTCTTTTATCAAAAGCGCCAGCGCCACGAAGCCTCCCGTTACGGAAGCCGTCCTGGTACCGCCGTCCGCCTGCAGAACGTTGCAGTCGATCCAGATCGTTCTTTCGCCCAGCGCTTCCAGGTCTACGGCCGCTCTCAGAGAGCGTCCGACGAGGCGCTGGATCTCGTGCGTCCTGCCGCTGATCTTCCCTTGGGAAATTTCGCTGGGCTTCCTTTCGCCGCCGGCGAAGGGCAGAAGATCATATTCCGCCGTGAGCCAGCCGTGGCGCTCCACGCCGGGGGCCATCAGCCAGCGCGGCAGCTTCTCTTCGCAGGTCGCCACGCACAAGACCTTCGTGTCGCCCATTTCGATTAGCACGCTGCCGGGAACACGGTTCAGGTACGGAGCGGTTATCTTAGCCTCCCTCAGAGCGTCTGCGGGGCGTTTGCCGCTTCGTTCGATAACTATGTCGAGGTCTTTCAAGCTTTTTATTTCCATTATCCTTTCACCACGATGTTCAAAAGTTTGCCGGGCACGAAGATCTCTTTCACAATCTCTTTTCCTTCCAGCCATTTCGCCGCGATCTCGTTTTCTTTCGCGGCCGCGAGCGCTTCCTCTTTTCCGACGTCCGCGCCGACCTGGATCTTGGCTCTCACTTTGCCGTTGATCTGCACGACCAATTCGATGGTGGCGTCCACGGTCTTTTCGGGATCATAGCTGGGCCAGGACTGCTTGCAGACCAGGCCCGTTCCGCCAGCCAGGCTCCAGAGCTCTTCCGCGATGTGCGGAGCAAAGGGCGCCAAACAAAGGATCAGCGCTTTCGCATCCTCTTCGGATAAACCCTTCTGGGATTCGTTCACGAAGATCATCATGGCGGAGATCGCGGTGTTGAAGCGGAAGTTCTGGATGTCTTCCCCGACCTTCTTCACCATCTTGTGGCGCCTCACTTCGGTCTCGGGATCCTGTGGGACTCTGTCGCTCAGGATGAGTCTCCAGGCGCGCTGCAAGAAGCGCGAGACGCCTTCGATGCCCTTGGTGTTCCAGGGCTTCATCTGGTCCAGCGGCCCCATGAACATTTCGTAGAGCCTCAAAGAGTCGGCGCCCACTTTCGCGATGACGTCGTCTGGGTTGATGACGTTTCCTCTGGATTTGCTCATCTTTTCGCCGTCTTCGCCCAAGATCATGCCCTGGTTCAGAAGCTTCATGAAGGGCTCTTTCGTGGAGACCACGCCCAGATCGTAAAGCACCTTGTGCCAGAAGCGGGCGTAGAGCAAATGCAGGACCGCGTGCTCGGT
>JAFYIM010000010.1 GCA_017538635.1 bacterium | reverse complement strand
GCCAATTGTTCCCTGCCGTAGCCGTAGGCGAGCCACTGCGGCTTCTGGTTGCGGAAGTTGGGGGCGGAGCTGCTGCCCTTGTTGAAAAGGATGTAGATGGCGTTGGCCGAATAGGAGCCCTCGCCGTAGATAAGATCGTAGTTGCCGTCGCCGTTCCAGTCGTAGATCCTGGGGGAGAGCTGGCGGCCGGTGTACAGTTCGCCGTTCTCGCCGTTGCCGTTCAGCTGGATCTGCGCGTTTTCCGCAACGTTGAAGAGGCCTTCGCCTTTGCCCTTCAGGAAGAAGATGCGGCCGTTGTCGGCGCCCACGACTATGTCCTGAATGCCGTCGCCGTCCATGTCGTGGACGTCAACACCAGTTACGGCGCAGCCTAAGAAAGCATGAAGAAAACGTCCGGAAGAAAATTTGGGAGGCCAGGTCTTGCCTTCTCTCTTGAAGATCCAGACGAAGCCGCTTTCGGATGCGGCCACGAGCTCCATCCTGCCGTCGTTGTCAGCGTCGGCGTAGCAGATCGGATTACCGAGCCTGCCGGGACCGACGTTCCTGTCTTCCTTGAAATGGTAGATCTCTATGGGCAAAAGCTGGATCTCGCCGTCTTTGTTCACGCCGTCCCAAAGATTGTCGACCTTGACGTTCGGAGTGAAGTCCGCGCTGGTCATCAGATTGGGGTTCGGGGGAGCGGGAGGGGCTGCGTTGCCCTTGGCCGGCTTAGCCACTTCGGCCGCGAAGACGGACGCGCTCAAAAGAAGCGCCGTAAGAAATAGTGTGCGTTTCATAAGATTAACCTTTTTTGTCGAGCTCCTTCACCAATTTGTAGCTTTCGCATTTGTAGGCGAAGTAAGGGTTGCAGCAAAGTTCATTTATCTCTTCCTGGTAAACTTTCCACTTCTTGCTGTCGCTTATGGTGTTGCGGCGGGCAGGACACTCCAAGACTATGTAGCGCCTGTTGTAGGGGTCCATCGCCTGGGCGTAGATGAAAAGTTTCTCCTCGGCGTAAGGGCACTTCGTCCTGCTCTGCAGTTCGTGCTTGACGTCTTCCATGGACTGTTTTTCAGGTTTCTTTTCTTCCATATTTATTCCGCTTTTCTGATTGTTCTAGGTTCGCTTCCCGTCAGGTCGATGACTTCCGAAGCCACGCCCCTGACTCTTCCGCCGTCAACAATAACGGCCGCTCCGTCCCACAAAGCTTTCGTATTTTCGACGTCCGTCGGCGGAACTTCTCCGCTTTTGTTGGCGCTCGTCCCGAAGACCGGTTCGCCAACTTTTTCCAACATCGCGCAGACATCCTTGTGATCAGGATAACGGACGCCTGTCTTTTCCTTGCCTTTCGGCAGCAGAAAAGTGTAGGGGCCCGGCAGTTTTTCTTCCAAAGTTTTTCTGATCTTGGCGCTCTGCTTTCCCGCAACGGAATAAAGCGCGTCAAAGGAACCGACGTGGTAGGCGCAGGGCTTACCCTGCTCTCTTCCTTTCAAAGCATAAGCCAAGGCCCTTGCTTTTTCCGTGAAGAAAAGCCCATAGACCGTCTCGGTCGGGAAGATCGCCAAACGCCCGCTTCTCAGCGCGTCTGCGGCGGCATTAATGGCTTCATCCCTATCCTTTCTGAGATCGTAAATGCGCACTTTTATTCGCCTCTTTTTTCCTTCCAGAGCCTTGCGGCCAAAGCTTCGTCCTGCAGCGCTAAGATCTGGAGCGCAAGGTAAGCGGCGTTCTTGGCGCCGTGGCTTCCAATTGCCACCGTCGCCACCGGAACGCCCTTCGGCATCATAACCGTTGACAGCAGAGCGTCCAATCCGCCCAATCCTCCGCATTCCAAAGGAACGCCTATAACGGGCAGGATCGTGCGAGCCGCCACGGCGCCCGCCAGATGAGCCGCCAGGCCCGCTCCAGCGATAAGTACCTTAATTCCCCTTTCGTGAGCCTTGGAGGCATACTCCGCAACTTTGTCCGGAGTGCGGTGGGCCGACATCACGGAGACCTCGCAGCCTATTCCGTAGCTTTCCAAGATCTCCTTGGTGTTCTTCATGACCGCTTCGTCGGAAACGCTTCCGTAAACTATGCCAACTTTAGTTTCCATAAATTTACTCCTGTATTAATTTTGCCACGAAAGGCAGATTGCGATACTGCTGATCAAAGTCCAGGCCGTAGCCGATTATGAAATCGTTGCCGGCGTCCATTCCAACAAACTTGGCCTGCAGATCGACTTTCCTCTTGGCCTTTTTGTCGAGAAGCACACAGGCTTCTATTTTTTCCGCTCCCAGACCGCCGTAAACTTCAAAAGCTTTTTTCAGCGTCCTGCCGCTCTCCAAGATAGTATCGACCAAAAGCACGTATTTTCCCTTGCAGTCCAAAGAAGGGCCGAGCAGCAGTTTCACGTCGCCGGTGCTTTCCGTTCCGGAATAAGAGGCGCAGTCGATAAAATCGATCTCAGCTTCCACTCCGAGGTTTGAAAGCGCCCTTGAAAGATCGCTCGTGAAATGGATGCAGCCTTTGAGAACGCCGGTTATGATCAGAGGTTTCCCGCCAAGATCGGCGGCCACTTCGGAAGCCAGTCTTTCAACGACCTGCTTCAGCTGCATTTCTGTCAGGATGATGTCGTACATGTCAGTACTCTTCCTCGAGTTTTTCAGCTTCCCTCAAAGCTCTTCTGGCCTCGCGCTCCGCTTCCCTTGCTTTGCGCCGCTCTTCCCTTTCGGCTTCTCTTTCGGCCTCGATCGCCGCCCTTTTCGCCTCTTTTTCCTTGGCTATGATGGAAGCCTGCTCCGCGTACTTCGCCAGATAAGCCGACTTCACCATTTTGGGCTTTTCCTTTTCTGGAGCCTCCTCCAACTCTTCTTTGCTTTCCTCAACTTTCTCTTCGTCCCTGACGAGCTTGTTAACTTCGACGTTCACGGCGTCCAGGATCCCGTTGACGAAACGGCCGGACTCCTCTGTCCCGAAAACTTTGGCGATGGCGACCGCTTCGTTTATGGCGACCACGGCCGGAGCGCTGCGCTTTATTGTGAATTCGCAGATGGCTATGCGCATGATCTGCCTGTC
>JAFYIM010000130.1 GCA_017538635.1 bacterium | reverse complement strand
CACGGACATCGTGTGTCCTTCGGCGTAGAAGATCTTGTGCACTTCGTGCATGGCGCGGATAGTTTCGGCGCTGAAGCCCGCGCGGCGCATGCCTACGACGTTGATGGCCCTGACGGAGCCGTTGCGGCCGTCGGCGATCATGAAGGGCGGGAGGTCCTTGTTGATAACAGTGTTGCCGGACATCATGGCGTAGCGCCCGATGCGGCAGAACTGATGCATGCCACTTAGACCGCTGATTATGCAGTGATCGAAGAGCTGGGTATGTCCGGGGCAGCCGCTGAAGGAGACCATGATGACGTAGTCGCCTACGGTGCAGTCATGGGCGATATGGGTGTTGGCCATGAGGTAATTGTGGCTGCCAACAGTCGTGGTGGCGTTTTCATCGGAGCCTAGCGTGCCGGAATGGATGGTCACGTTTTCCCTGATGATGTTCTCATCGCCGATCTTCACATACGTCACCATATCCTCTCTCCAGCCTACGTCCTGCGGGGGCGTGCCGATGGAGCAGTTGGGATAAAAGCGATTGCCCTTGCCTATCTCCACGTATCCGTCGATATAAACATAAGCCACAAGCTTGTTATTGGGACCAATCTTAACGTGTTCGCCGATTACGCAATAAGGTCCGACTTCGGTGGTTTCATCGATCTGGGCTCCGGGAGCCACGACGGCAGTGGGGTGTATGGACATAAATAACTCCTTGATTTTTACGGGAGAAATTATAGTTTTATTTCGGTACGCTGTCAACAGAATAGGCTTTCAGGACTTGCAATCAAAACCTCTTTTTAGTAATATCTTCCTACTTTCACGTGGACGTTTAGCTCAGTTGGTTAGAGCGCTACCTTCACACGGTAGAGGTCACTAGTTCGAGTCTAGTAACGTCCACCATTTTTGTTTTCAGCCCAAAACGATATCTCGGCGAAATCGCGATTTTGCTAAAATGGAGATATGATAAGCAAGACTGAAAGCATTTGTCCCGTCTGTCTTAAGACCGTTCCCGCCCGAAAGATCAAAAAGGGCAAGGACATCGTTTTGGAAAGAACCTGCCCGGAGCACGGAATGTTTTCCAATTCTATTGCCAAGGACGCCAAGCGTTTTCTGGACAAAACTTTCGACGTAAAAGGCCAGCCTTTCCAGCCCATAACGGAATTTAAGGGCGATTGCGGCCCGGATTGCGGCTGGTGCGACAAGCACAACCAGCACATCTGCACAGGCCTCATTGAAGTTACGGAAGACTGCAACCTAAAGTGCCCCGTCTGCTATTTCGGCAAAAAAGCGCCAAGGCACATCACGCTGCCGGAATTCAAAAGGCGCCTCGACGCGCTTCTGACCGTTGAAAAAGGACACCTGGACGTCCTGCAGCTGTCCGGCGGAGAATGCCTCGTCCATCCCAAATTCGAGGAGCTTCTCAAAGCCGCCCTGAAAGCCGACGTCAACCGCATTCTTATAAACACCAACGGCCTTGCGCTTCTTGAAAACGAAAAACTTTTCGGGATTTTGGAAAAGCACAAAGACAGAGTGGAAGTTTACCTGCAGTTCGACGGCTTCGACGACAAGGTTTACAAAGTTCTGCGCGGCCGCGCGCTTTTAGATGAAAAGCTCGCGATCATAAAAAAGCTTAACGAGGCGAAAATAAAGATCTGCTTGGCGGTCACCGTCTTCAGGGATAACTTAAAAGAGATTCCCAAGATCCTTGACCTTTCCGTAAAGACGAAGCACATTTCCGGCATCACTTTCCAGCGCCTTACAAAAGTCGGCAGCGCCGAGGATTCCGCCCTCGCTTCCGTCTTCCAGGAGGACATCCTGCTGGCCATCGCCAACAGCAAGCTGATGGCCTACAAGGACCTCATCCCACTGCCCTGCTCGCATCCCAACTGCACCAGCCTGGGTTTTCTCTTCTGTCAGGGCGACAAGGTCTATTCCCTGGGCGACTATGTGGATTTCACGAAGTGCAAGGCTCAGATCTCTAACCGCATCGCTTTTGACAAGACTATTCTCGACTACATGAAAAAGAACGTCTGCAAATGTTTTGTGGGCAAAATACTCGGCAGTTCTTTTATGCTTGAGAAACTCCAGGAATTCTCCGAAGGCGACGGCTCCACCCACAAGGACATGAAGATCGTCCGCATCATCGTAAAGAACTTCATGGATACCGATAATTTCGACTGGGAACGCGCCAGAAAATGCTGCACCGGCGTATCCGTAGGCAAGGGGAGAGTCATTCCCTTCTGCGTGCACAATCTTTTAAGATACAAAATGGAGCAATGACATTTATGGATGAAGAAGACATTAAATACATGGAAGAGCTTTCTAAAAAAAGGCAAAGCGAAGAAAAGAGTGAGTCTGAAGAGCCGAGCTACGCAAAAACCTTGGTCAAAGGCGTTCTTGGCTTCGTCCTAACTTTTATAGGCATTCCGATAGTTCTTTTCGGCACCTGTATTTTTAGCCTGGCGTTAGACAGCCAATCCATTGGCTTGGGCAACGATTTTTATTTTTATGTTTGGCTTGGCTTCCCGGCGGTCTTGTGCATAATAATCGCTTGGATGACAAAAAACGTCTGGGTCATCTGGGGGTTGTTGTGTTTCATCGTTTTGGCCATCCTTATTTGGCTTACGAGCATTTATATGATTAATTCATAGAGAAAAACCATGGAAACACAAGAAGAAAAAATTAATGAAAATACAGTCCAGGAAGTAAGCGGCAACCCTGAAAGCACGAACACTTCAAAAAAAGTTATCAAAGGCTTGTTGGGGTTTTTCCTTACGGTCATAGGGATCCCTGCCGTGATGTTCGGAACTTGTATGTTGAACATGCAGATATATAAAAGCCTAGGCGACGACTCTAT
>JAFYIM010000129.1 GCA_017538635.1 bacterium | reverse complement strand
GTCGCTCATGTGCATCCCCTCGTCGGAGATCTGAGTTTTCGAAGAGGCGGAAGAGTTGTCGCTGACGTCGTTGTAGCTGTAGGTCGCGTTGCTCATATCCATTAGAGCCTTGGGGTCTCTGACGGTCGTAAGATTGAAGAGCGACTTGGCGACTTCGCCGGCTAAGCTTTCCATCATGGTCGTGAAGATGGAGTGCGCTTCCTTCTTGTACTCAAGCAAGGGGTCTTTCTGGCCGTAGGATCTCAAATACACGGATTCGCGGAGGCCGTCCATCTCGTAGAGGTGATCCTTCCAGAACTTGTCTATGGTCATCAAGAAGACGATGTGCTCGAGCTTAGAAACGTTCTCCTCGCCTTCGATCTGGATCTTCCTGTTGTAGGCCGCCCAGACGGCGTCCCTAAGGTAATGCTGCAGTTCGGAGGGGTTCTTCATCAGCTTCGCGACGTCGTCCCTGACAAGGTTGACGGGGAAAAGCGTCAGCACTTTCGCGATGAATTGGTTGACCATGCTGGAGGTCACTTCCTTGAACTCGCCCTGGGCCGCCATAAAGTCGTCCACGATGTTGCCGGCGGCGTCATCCAGGAACTGCATGGCGTCTTCCCTGATGTTGTCGGTCATCAATAAGTGCGTGCGGAATTCATAAATGACCGCGCGCTGCTTGTTCATGACGTCGTCGAATTCAAGAGTGTGCTTACGGATGCCGAAGTTTCTTTGCTCGACGCGCTTCTGGGCCGTCTCGATGGAGCGGTTCAATAAGGGATGCTGCAGCTCTTCGTTCTCCTGCATGCCCATCTTTTCCATGAGCGTTGCGATCTTGTCGCTTCCGAACAATCTCATCAGGTCGTCTTCAAGGGAGACGTAGAACCTCGATGAGCCCGGATCGCCCTGACGGCCGGAACGGCCTCTGAGCTGGCGGTCGATGCGGCGCGATTCGTGGCGCTCGGTGCCGATGATGTGCAATCCTCCGAGTTCGGGGACGCCCGGGCCTAGTTTAATGTCTGTGCCTCGGCCTGCCATGTTCGTTGCGATCGTCACGCTGCCCCTTTGTCCGGCCTGGGCCACGATCTCAGCTTCCCTCTCGTGGTACTTGGCGTTCAGTACGCTGTGGGGGATTTTGAGACGCTGGAGCATTCTGGAAAGGACTTCCGACTGATCGACCGTGACTGTGCCGACCAGGACCGGCTGGCCTTTTTCGTAGCAGCGGCTGATGTCCCTTATTACGGCATTGTATTTTTCTCTTCTGGTCTTATAGACCACGTCGTTGAGGTCTTTCCTCTGCACCGGCTTGTTGGTCGGGATGGAGACGACGTCCAGATGATAGATCTGCTGGAATTCCTCGGCTTCCGTTTCAGCCGTGCCGGTCATACCGGCCAGCTTCTCATAGAGACGGAAGTAGTTCTGGATCGTAATGGTGGCGTAAGTCTGAGATTCGCCTTCGATCTTAACGTTCTCTTTGGCTTCCAGGGCGCTGTGAAGTCCGTCGCTGTAACGGCGGCCCGGCATGATGCGGCCCGTGAATTCATCGACGATAAGGACCTTGCCTTCCTGCACGACGTAGTTCACGTCTTTTTCAAAGAGCACGTACGCCCTCATCAGCTGCGAGAGATTGTGCAGTCTTTCACTGGTGTCATGGTAAACTCTCTGGAAGGCTTCTTTGGCCGCGACTTTTTCTTCCGCGGTCAAACCTTCGTCCTCGTCGATCTTCATGGTCTCCTCGACCGGGTCGGGGAGGATGAATTTCGACTGGTCTTCAGGAGAGAGCGTCGCAAGGCCTTTGTCGGTCAGGAAGACTTCGTTGCTCTTTTCGTCCATGGCGAAATAGAGGTCCTCCGTGATCTTGTGCATTTCCTTGCGCTTCATGTCGGCGATGAGGTCGGCATGGATCTTGTCCAGGAGCTTGTGGTTTTCCGGATCTTCCATCAGTTTCGTCAGCTGATGGTTCTTCGGGTTGCCGCGGCGGACGATGTACATCAGGCGGCCGGCTTTGTAGCGGTCGTTCTCGTCGCCCGTCTTCAAAAGCTCCCTGGCTTCGTGCAGCATGTCGTTGCACATGACCTGCTGCTTCCCTACCAGGGTCTGCACCAGGCTCTTTATTTCCTGATAATTGTTCTCTTTGGAAACGCCCACCGGGCCGGAAATGATAAGAGGCGTTCTCGCTTCGTCGATAAGGATCGAGTCCACTTCGTCGATGATGGCGTAATAGTGGCCGCGCTGCACCATTTCTTCCTTGCGCATGGCCATGCCGTTGTCACGCAAATAGTCAAAGCCGAATTCGCTGTTCGTTCCGTAGGTGACGTCGCAGTTGTACTGGATCCTTCTTTCCGCGGGATCCATCTGGTTCTGAATGCAGCCGATGGTTATCCCTAGGAAATCAAAGACGCCTTTGTTCCACTGCGAGTCACGGCGCGCCAGATAATCGTTCACCGTCACGACATGCACGCCCCTTCCGGTCAGGGCGTTGAGATAAATGGGCATAATGGAGACCAAAGTCTTGCCTTCACCGGTCGCCATTTCCGAAATGGCGCCGCGGTGCAAAACGATGCCGCCCAAGATCTGCACGTCATAAGGTATCATGTTCCAGACGTAAGGGGAGCCGCAGACTTCCCAGCTCTGCCCGCACAGTCTCCGGCAGACGTT
>JAFYIM010000128.1 GCA_017538635.1 bacterium | reverse complement strand
GTCAGAAGCGAAGAGCAGGTAAACCATGGGCAGGACGAACATCATGACGATGCCCGAGAAAGTCACGCCGCCCACGGAAATGATGCCGATAGAGACGCGCAGTTCCGCCGCGATGCCTTTTGCCAGCGCCATGGGCAGCATGCCGATGGCGCTGGCGCAGGTCACCATCATGACCGGCGTGAACTGGTCCTTCAGGGCGAAGATCATGGCTTCGCGCTTAGAGAGCCCGCCCGCCGCGGCCTGGTTCGCGCAGTCGATGAACAGCACGGCCGCGTTCACGACCACGCCGATCAGCGTCACTACGCCCAAAAGTACGAAAATGGAGACCTGGTGCCCTGTTATGAACAGGGACCACATGACGCCCACCAAGCCCAAAGGCAGGGTGGTCAGGATGTAGATCGGGCTTGTGAAGGATTCAAGGATGGCCGCCAGCGTTAAGAACGTAAGGAAGACCGCCATGATGGCCGCTTCCATAAAGTCCGGGATAGCCTCGTCCATGTATTCCGAGGAGCCCGAAGTTTCCGTGTAGTAGCCCGCCGGCAGGAGCTCTTCCTTTTTCAGGGTGTCCAGCACGTTGTTGATAGCTTTGCTCAGAGATCCGCCCTGCGCCAGGTCCGCGATGATGGAGACGCCGCGGCTCTTGTCGCGCCTGTAAACCTTACTGGGCTGATAGGAGTCCTGGATGTCCGCCACGGTCTCAAGCATCACGGTCTTTCCGCCCGCGGGGATCGTGAAGTCCTTGACCTGGTTCTTGCCGGGGATCTCCTGGTATTTCACGCGGATGTGGTAAGTGCGGTCGCCCTTCCTGTAGTCCGCGGCTTTGATACCGTCGATGTTGGCTAAGAGGCAGTAGCCGAGTTCCTGGGCCGTCAATCCGTAGTCCGACATGATGGCGCGCTTGGGCGTTATCTTGATTTCCTCTTTGCCGTCTCTGACGGAGGTGTCGGTCGTAGTGATGTTGACGTCGGTGTCCAGAACTTCCTGGGACCTTAAGCCGATCTTGTTCAGCTGATCGAGGTCGCTGCCAAGAACGATGACGTTAAGAGGCAGCTGCTGGTTGCCCATGGCGTTCAAAATAGAGATCGTGATGATGCAGTCGGTCTCGTCCTTCACCAGTTCCCTGATGTCGTCCAGCCTGTCGAACAAACTCCACTTACGCTGCGTTTTGTCCTTGAAGAAGAGCTGTATTTGGCCTAAGAAGACGCCTTCCGTAGCTTCCTTGATGTCGCCGTCCACTTTGCCGATCGTCACCATGGAGTAATCCAGATCCGACAATCCCGTCAGCTTCGCTTCGATGGCCGCCATTCTCTCTGTAGTCTTGTCGAGGTTGTAGTAGGTCGGGTACTCGACTTTCACGCAGACTCTGGCCAGGTCGATAGGCTCGGTGAAAATGAAGCCGATCTTGTTGATGAGGGACATCGACTGCAAAAGCAGAAGCAGGCAGACGATAACGACTACGACCGTCAGAAGCTTGGAGCGCGACAAAAACTCCACGATAGCCGCGTAGGCTTCCCCAAGGCTCTGCTGGATCCCCACCACGAGGTCCTCGAAGGCCTTGCCGATACCTTTGTCTTTCTTCGTCATGAAGATGGCGCACAGCATCGGCGTAAGCGTAAAGCTGATGAAGATGGAGGCCAGGTTGATTATAAGCGTCGTCACGGCGAACGGCCGGAAGAACAATCCCACGATGGAGCTCATCATGGAAATCGGGATCATCACGACGACGTTCGTGCCCGCGGAGGCCAAAACCGCCACTGCCACGTCGGAGGTGCCGACTCTGGCGGCTTCCCAGGGACTGTCGAAGTCCGGGAACCTTTTCACGATCGACTGCAGCACGACGATGGAGTTCGAGACCAGTACGCCCGTTGACAAGCCAAGCGCCAACAGCGTCGCGGTGTTCAGGGAGTTTCCGGTCAAAAACACGAAGAACAAGCTTATGATGACTGTCAGCGGCATGGCTACGCCCGCCACTACGGCCGTCCTTATGTTCGCCAGGAAGATGATCAATATTATGGCGCACAGAACGATACTGCTGACGATGTCCGAGATGCCGCCCTTCACCATCGAGGAGACGATATTGGCGTCGTCGGAGACCCAGATCATCTCCATGCCGCCGGGCATATTCTTGCTCAGCTCTTCGTAGCGCTTCCTAATAAGCTCCACCACCCTTACGGTGTTGGCTTCCGACTTCTTGACGATCTTAAGAAGTACGCCCTGCTTTCCGTTCAGCGTCGCCCTCTGCCGCACTTCCTCAGTTGACATGAAGACTTTGCCCAGGTCCGCCAGGGTTATCCTCTGCCCGTTGTTATTCGCCACTTCCAAGCTGGCGATATCTTCCACGGCGTCGTACTCGGCGTCGAACCTTACCGAGAACTCCATGCCCTTCTCTCTAACTCGCCCGGAGGGCAGGTTTAAGATCTCGGCCTGCAGTTTCTCCACCAATTGCCCGGTGGTCAGGTTTGCTTCCGCCATCTTCTCGCGGTCCACTTCTACGTGCACTTCCCTTTCGTTGCCGCCCACCAGCGTCACTTCCGACACGCCGCTTAAGGCCGCGAACTGGTCGCCCAGCTCGTTGTCGGCGTAGTCGTACATATCGTCCACGTCCGCCGAGCCGGTCAGGAAGATGTTCGCGACAGCCGTCGCGTTAATGTTTATCTTCTCGATGATCGGCCTGTCGGCGTCTGTCGGCAGGTCGTCCAGGATCGTATCGAGTTTCTCCCTGACGTCCACGGCCGCGGTGTCCACGTCCACGTCCAGGTTGAATTCCAGCGAGATATAGCACAAGTTCTCCATACAGGAGGCGTCGATGTGCTTAAGCCCGTCCACGCCGGCCACAGCGTCTTCGATTCGCTTTGCGATATCTTTTTCAATATCCGAGGGCGTCGCACCCAGCCAGGTCGTCGAGATCGTGACATACGGGATGTCCATCTGCGGCAAGAGCTCCAGTGAGATCTTGCGGTAGGCGTTCAATCCCAATGCCACCAGCGCGATGAGCAAGCAGGACATCGCAACAGGTCTTTTCGTTGAAGCGTCTGATAAAAACATAAGATCTCCTACTTCTCCGAAGAATTCATGACCTGAACAACAGCTCCGTCCGCTACCTGGCTCTGTCCTTCCACCAAGACCATATCGCCTTCCTTAAGATCCGGCGAGGACACTTCGATCATAGTTTCGGCATCCGGCCCCTTCACGACCGGCACTTCCTTAACGGTCTTCCCATCGGCATTCAGAACATACACCACATCGTTATCCCGTCTATGCAACACAGACGCCAGCGGCACCGACAACCCATTCTTGCTCTGCAGCTCTATTTCTACCTGCACCAGCGTTCCCGGCACCAGATTTCCGCTCTCGTTGTACAAATATCCCTTTATGTCGAAGGTCCTAAGTTTCTCATCGATAGTCGGCGCTTTCATCGCAACGGGATACGATCCTACCTTCTCTCCACCATAATACACCGTAAACTGTGTCTTCCCAGCCGTGATCAGGGGATAATACACCGCCGGCACCGCTGCCCACATTTCCAATTTATACGTATCCGCCACCAAACACACCTGGCTTCCGACTCCCACGAAGTCTCCCGCCAGATAATTACAGTACACGACATATCCGGTATAAGGCGCCAAGGACACGGTATCCGACAGATTCTTCCTTGCAATTCCCAGCGCCGCATCCGCCTGCGTCACCTTATCCTCCGACAGCTTCACGTTCGCTTCCTGCACGTCGATCTTCGCCTTGCTCTTCAGGTACGTCGCTTCATAATCCTGGTACTCCTCCAGGGGCACCACGGCCTTCTCCAGCAGTATCTTATACCTTTCATAATTCAGCTCATCCACATGGAAGTCCGCCTTAGCCTGCTCCAGATTCGCCCGTGCCACGTCCAAAGAGCTCTTCGCCACATTCAGATCCTGCTCGGCCATCGTCACGGCCCTCTCCGCATTCTCCTTATCTATCTGGAAGAGTTTCGTCTCTCCCTTCACTGTCGGCGTTCCCTTTACCACCCACACGTCATCCAGATTCCCGGTCGCCCTAGCGCACACCGTCGCATAATCGCTCGCCTTCAGCGTTGACAGCAGATTGATCTTATACGTAAAGTCCTGCCTGCCCACCGCCGAACACACGACCTTAACCGCCGGTTTCTCTTTCGTAACGACAGCCTCCTCCTTCGAGCACGCAACCCCAAGGAGCAACACCAGAATCAAAGGTATATAACGCATACTTTCCCCAAAACTAAGGGTTAATTAAAAAACACTGTTAAAATAATATTTTACCAAATACCACCACCACATGAAACAAAAAAGAGCCCCGCCCAGCGGGGCCCCCCTTCTCTCTAGCAAAATCAGTAGCCAATCACTTCGAACTCTTCACCGCGACGGTCTTCTTCGCCTTAGCACCGATATTCCGAGTCTTAGTCACCGTCACGCTTTTCTCAGACGAGCTCTTCTCATTCCCGCTCCTAGCCAGCGTCAGCAGCAACCGAAGCGGCCCCACATCCCGCGGAGTCCCTATCCCGCTCACCTTCCCC
>JAFYIM010000127.1 GCA_017538635.1 bacterium | reverse complement strand
ATACTTTCGGGCCTACCTTCAGGGCTGAGAATTCCAACACGCCGCGCCACCTCGCCGAATTCTGGATGGTGGAGCCGGAAATGGCTTTCGCCGATCTGAATGACAATATGGAGATCGCGGAAGCTTTCGTCAAGCATATCGTTAAGACCGTGCTTGAGAAATGCCCCGACGAGATCGCCTTCTTTGACCAGCGCGTGCAGCCGGGCCTCAAAGCCCAGCTTGAAGAGATCCTGGGCCAGGAATTCGAGCGTTGCTCTTATACTAAGGCACTGGAAATTTTAAGCAAAGCTGACCGCAAATGGGAGTTCCCCATCAATTGGGGCGACGATCTGCAGACCGAGCACGAGCGTTATCTGACCGAAGAGTACTTCAAGAAACCAGTCTTCGTCATCGACTGGCCGGCCTCCCTGAAGCCTTTCTACATGAAAGTCAACGAGGACGGCAAGACCGTCCGCGCCATGGACTGCCTGGTCCCCCGCTTCGGCGAAATAATAGGCGGCAGTCAGCGCGAGGAAGATCTGGAAGTAATGGACCGCCGCATCGACGAACTCGGCATGAAAAAAGAGGAGTACTGGTGGTACAGGGACCTCAGGCGCTTCGGCACCGTCCCCCACTCCGGCTTCGGCTTGGGCTTTGAGAGAATAATCCTTTTCGTCACCGGCATCGCCAACATCAGGGACGTCATCCCATTCCCCAGAACGCCCAAGAACGCCAACTTCTAAAATCAAATACACATTTTGTTGTAAAATAATGTTGAGGGCCCACGTATGAACCCCTGGACCCGAAAAGAAAAATGTTGAAGAGATTTTCAATTATTGTTTTGGCGCTGCTTCTGACCATCTCCCTTGACAGTTGCAAGAAAGAGAAGAAAGAACCGGCGGAAAATGTCAGCGAAGTAAAAGAAGCAAAAGCCTCTGGTGCGAGGCCGCAGCGCACCAAAAAAATCAAGGACGCTCTCAACGGACTTGAGGAGGAGGATCGCGTCGCAGCCCTGAAACTTCTCAGGGAAGAGCACCGCGAGCAGAAAAACAAGAAAGACGAAAACGAGGAGGAAGAGGTGGAACTTACACCCGGATTCTTCCCGGTATCGGACGGT
Organism: bacterium; assembly: GCA_017538635.1. The sequence continues at coordinate 4,875 of JAFYIM010000127.1, read as the reverse complement.
GCCAGGCAGCTTATAGAGGAAGCCAATCTGCTTCTGCGCCAGGGCGCAGATTCTGACAGCAAGATAGAAGCACTTGAAAACCTGATAGACATAGATCATCCTGACATCCTCCCGACCATAGAACTCGCCCTTGACGATAAGGATCCGGTGGTCAGGGAAGTGGCGCTGGAAGCTATCATGAACATCAACAGCGAAGAAGTGGTTCCCGTTGTTTTGAAAGCTCTTGATGATCCGGAACCTGACTTGAGACTCATCTCCCTGGACGCCCTCATGGATGTCTATAGCGACAAAGTCAACGACGCCCTTCAGAAAGCCATGCAGGACGAGAACGAGGAAGTTAGGGAAGGCGTTATGGATCTTCTTTTCATTTCCGAGAATCCTAATGCTCTGCCGACCATCAAAACAGCAATTTCCGACAGCAGCCCGGATATAAGAGAAAGCGCCATGCTTTGCATAGAGGATATCCAAGACAAAGGAGCCGTGGACGTTCTTGTTTACGACGGCCTTCTTTCCAAATACGAAGACGTCAGGGAAGCCAGCAAGGAAGCGCTTGAGTTCATCACCGATGAAGAGTTCGAAAATTACGACGAAGCCAAGGCCTGGTGGGACAAGAACCGCGATTCTTTCGAATTCGATTTTTAACGAATGAAGATCTCCATAAGTTATCCTCCGCTGCCGAGTGATCTGGGCGTGCCGCTCCTTGGTCAGAACAGGCAGTTCCAGTACTTCCACAAGCCGACTTACATCTATCCCATGGTGCCGGCTTACGCCGCCAGCTTATTGAAGCAAAACGGTTACGAAGTCTATTGGCAGGACGGCATAGCGGAGAAAAAGACTTATGCGGAATGGGAGAAAGAGCTGCTTCTAGTTTCTCCTGACGTCGTCGTCTTCGAGAGCAAGTGCCCCGTCATAGAGAGGCACTGGAAACTTATAGACGATCTCAAGAAAAAGCTTGCTGAAAGCATTTTCGTTTTGGTCGGAGATCATGTCACCGCCAATCCTTTGGAATCTTTTGAGAACTCAGATGTCGATGTTGTCATTGTTGGCGGCGACTACGATTTCCTGCTGCTTGACCTGGCCAATCATCTGTCAAAAGGTTCTCCCCTTCCGCCGGGCTTTTACATTAGCGAAAAAGCCAAAAATATAAAAGCTGAAAACGCTGAGAAGATCGGCGGCGTTTTCTTTACGGGCAAGCCTCTTTTGAATCATGATCTCGATTCTCTGCCGTTCGTCGACCGCGACCTTACGAAGTGGCGGCTCTACGCCTACGAGAACGGCAACTTCAAATACACTCCGGGCACCTACACTTACAGCGGCCGCGACTGCTGGTGGGGAAGGTGCACCTTCTGCGTCTGGGACAACACGCTGAACCCTTGCGGCAGTTACCGCAGCTTCTCCCCGGAAAGGCTCTTCGCCGAAGTCAAGCACGTCATAGACAATTATCACGTCAAAGAGATCTTCGATGACGCGGGCAGCATGTTCGCCGGGGAAAAGATGAAAAAGTTCTGCCGGCTTCTGATCGAAAGCGGCTACAACAAGAAGGCGGTCTTCGGCTGCAACATGCGTTTCGACGGGATGGACAAAGAAGGCTTTTGTCTGATGAAGCAGGCCAATTTCCGCTTCGTTCTCTTCGGATTGGAATCCGGCAACCAGAAGACCCTGGACCGCATAAACAAGGGAATAACCTTAGAGCAGATAGAAAAAGGCGCCAGGGAATGCAAGGAAGCCGGGCTTCAGCCTCACGTGACATGTATGCTGGGCTATCCATGGGAAACGCTGGAAGACGCCAAAAGGACCGTCGATTTCGCCAAACGCCTTTTCAAACTGGGCTACATAGACACCCTGCAGGCCACCGTCTGCATCCCCTACCCCGGCACGCCGCTTTATAAAGAATGCCTTGAAAACGGCTGGCTTTTGACGACGAACTACTCCGACTACGACATGCGCAAAGCCGTCATGAAATCCCCCATCGGGGAAGCGGAACTCATGGATCTCACGCGCCAAATATACCGCTCATTCCTCAGTCCCGCTTTCATCTGGCGCAAGATAACGCAAATCAGGACCCTTGACGACATAAAGTTTTTAATGACCGCAGGACTGCGCGTCATAGGTCACCTGACCGATTTCGGCGGCAAGGATTGATAACCTTGCCTTCTTTTTATAAAAGCGGTAAAATATATCCTGTGAAACGAGCGCTTATAAGTTCATTGGTCCTCATCGGTCTCTTTGCTTTCAGCGCGCGCTGCGAACTGCCGACAGGACTAGTCGCCGCCAATTGGATCGAGACCAAGGGGGGGCACATCAGAACCGGGATCACCCAATCCGGAGCCAGCCTTGTTGAGCTTGACTGCGTCCTCGAGCTGACCGAACTGAACTACTCCAAAAGACGCTTGATGGGCTTTGACGGCAGCGGCCCGAAAAATTATTTCGGCGTCAACACTACGAACCTTTTCGACATTTGGCACTCTTCCATAATATATGCGGAAGCCAACGTGAAATTTCGTCTGTATCTAACGCAGACAAAAACGACCACTACCCTCTACATTTACGATCACGAAAGCGGAGAGCTTCTCGAAACGCTGTCCGGCAACTCCAAGGGCATCAACAGTTCCGAATGCCATGTATTTACGATAAACGGCAAAAGCGACTACCTCTGCTACGGAATGAGGGTCTACAATTTCAAGGTCTCGATCGACGGCGACCTTAAAAGAGACCTCTCTCCTATTTATGACACGGCGCAAGGCAAAGCCGGGATGTATGACGCGGTCAGCCAGACGGCCCTCTACGCTTACGGGACAGGCAGCCTTGTCTGCGACGCCTTTAAATTCCAATACGGCTCCGGCGACACGGCGATATTTTGCGACGAGGGCTGCATGTATTTTCCCGCCCACGTCAGCATGGAGGACCTTGGCGGCCTGAATTTCGAACCAGGCACCGTACTTAGTGGCACCCTTGAAGGAAGAACGCTTACCGTAGGGACCGATACGCTCGACATGCGGGAAATTTTCGGCGAGATCTTGCCGGGCGTCAGGTACGATCTAAAGATCGATTATTCCTCCGGCTTCCGGACGAATTTCTATATCGCGCACTCCGCCAATATCCCCGCCCTCTACGTTACCCTCGACGATCACGATATCAATTACCTCAACAGAAGCAAAAGCAACGAAGCCACAGGCGCCCTTATGAAGATCGATCCCGACGGAACAAGTTCCGGGCTGCTGCAGATAAAGAAGATCGCCGGGAGAGGCAACGCCACCTGGACTTATTCCGGCGACAAGAAGCCATATAAGATCAACCTAAACGACAAATACGCGCTCATCGATGGCTGCGCCAAGGGGAAAAAGTTCGCGCTTCTTTCCTTGAACCTCCAGAACAACAAGGACCGCTGCGGCCTTAAGGAATTTGCAGCCCATGAGCTGGCGGAAGCCATGGGCATGGGCTTCGTCCCCGACATTGATTTCGTCGATCTCTATATCAACGGCTCTTACCGCGGCTTCTATATGCTCAAAGAGAGAGTGACCGTAGGCGCGGACAGAATAAACATCAACGAACCGAAGTATGTCTATGAGGACGAAACCTCGACTACCAGAGTCGTGCAGAAAAACGGCATCAAGGGCGTAAACGGCGCCTCCGGAGATCCGGACGACGGCGGTCTCTTCGGCTCCTCCTGGAACATTCCCAACGCTACTGTCACAGTCAATTCCGAAGACGACAGCACGGACACTGCGCTTGCGGCCGGTATACAGGCTTACCAATACGCCACCGATTCCCAATTAAAAGGCGGTAAAGAGGGCGGTGTTGTCATTGAGATGAACGTGCAATACGGCTCATATGCTGCGGACGAACACATCCTTTTCGTCACGCGCCGCGGCCAGATCTTCACCATGAAGGCCCCGGAGGTAGCAACTCAAGCCCAGGTCCAAAGAATTGCGGTCTTTGTGCAGGAATTTGAGGACGCGCTCTTCAGTGAAACCGGCTTCAACAGCCTGGGCAAGCATTACTCCGAATATATCGACGTGGAGTCCATGGCCAGGCACGTCGCCCTGGACGGCTTCATGATGAACAGCGACTTCTGCCTCCTTTCCACTTACTTCTTCATAGACGCCGACCCCGCCACGGGAGAATACGTCGGCAAACTGATCGCCGAGCCTCCCTGGGACTACGATTTCTCACAGCTGAACGGCAGCAAGCTCTATGCCAAGAGCACCTATGAAAGCCATTATGTTCCGCCCTTTCTTGGGAAAGCTGATTTTACGAAAGCCTTGTACGATGTAAATTTCGAAAGCGGATTTCAAAACGAGCTGGCAAATCTTATCAACTCCAAGCTTTCCGCTCTAAGCGGAAAGCTGGACGCAGCCTACAAGCTGAACTACCTGCGCTGGGGCAGCGACTCCCTATCCGACGTTTCCACCATAATTGCCAATGTCAGTTCAAGAAGAACCAACTGGAACACCATCTGGAACAGCGACACCAAACTTTTCGGCGCCTGGATCGCGCCGAGAAGAAACGTGGGCTCGGTAACAGTCGAAACTTACGGCACGCCCACCAGCATACAGTGGTACAAGCTCAATACGGAAACTTCCACCCTTCTGGAAATAGAAGGCGAAACGGAAGCTACTATCGACCTCAAAACGTACGGCGCTGGAGACTATGTCTGCTCCGTCAGCGGAAAAAGCCTGGAGCCCTCCGTTTCCGGCACGACTTCCACCATCTACACTTCGCCCTACAGCTACGTCCTGCCAGAACCAACTTTGATTGGTCTTCTCCTCGCTCTGGGCGCAATCCTAAAAAAAAGGGCTTAATTCTTCCAGTCGACCAGAATGTAGGAGTAAGGCTCCAGCTCGCATTCGAAAGCGGCTTTGCCTATCGTGATGT
>JAFYIM010000126.1 GCA_017538635.1 bacterium | reverse complement strand
GGCGTTTCCATGAAGCCGTACTTGTTGGTCTTCATGTACGTGCTCATGGAAGCGATAAGACCGATGTTGGCGCCTTCAGGAGTCTCAATAGGACAGATGCGGCCGTAGTGGCTGTTGTGCACGTCGCGGACTTTGAAGCCGGCGCGGTCTCTGTTCAAACCGCCGGGGCCCAGTGCTGACAAGCGGCGCTTGTGGGTCAGTTCGGCCAAGGGGTTCAGCTGGTCCATGAACTGGGAGAGCTGGGAGCGGCCGAAGAAATCGCGCATAAGGTTGGAGAGGATCCTCGGGTTGATGAGTTTCTCAGGCTGCGGGATCTCCTGCTGCTGACTGGCCGTCTGGTTCGTCATGCGGTCTTTTATATAACGGTCCATTCTGGCCAGGGCGATGCGGCACTGGTTGGCCACCAATTCGCCGACCGGACGGATGCGGCGGTTGCCAAGGTGGTCGATGTCGTCCATCTTGACGGGCTCGCCGTGCTTACTGGATTTTTCTTTGCCTGCCGCCAGGTCCAAAAGATAAGCCAGCGCTTCGACGATATCGTTTTCATTCAGAGTCGTGCGCTTCTCCTCTTCCTCGTTCATGGGAAGGCCCAATTTGCCGTTCAGTTTATAGCGGCCGACGTCGGAGAGATCGTAGGAGGCGGGCTCGAAGAACAAGCGCTTCAAGGCTCTCTCGGCCTGTTCCTGGCTGAAAGGTTCGCCGGGCTGGAAGCGGTGGTAGATCTCGCGCAGTGCTTCTTTGCGGCGGTTGCCGGGAACGTCGTTCTTGGCGGAGAATCTCTGCCTGTACTCTTCGTTCTCATCCTCGATCATGCGAAGGACGGGAGAACCGGCCGGGGCGTCGTAAACTTTGACGCTGGAGACGCCGGCCTTGAGGAGTTCCTCAAGGATCTCGTCGGTGAGTTCCGTGGCTTTTTCGAGGGTAACGTTGCCGACGGTCAGTTTCTGGCCGAGGAAAAGGCCCTCAAGGTTCTTGTTGTTGGTCTCGGAGATCTTGCGGTCGCCGACCTTGTAGAAAAGGTCTAAGAGATCCTCGTCTCTCTCGAAACCCAAAGCTCTCAAAAGCGTCGTCGCCCTCACTCTGCGTCTGGTGTGGCGGCGGTCAACGCTGATGTAAATGTTGTTCTTGAGGTCAAAAGTGGCCTCCAGCCAGGTGCCGCGGCTCGGGATCAGCGTGAAGCCGAAAAGAGGCACGCCGGTCGGGTGGATATTCTCAAGGTAGTAGATGCCCGGAGAGCGCTGCAGCTGGCTGACTATAACGCGTTCCACGCCGTTTATTATGAAGGTGCCGTTGTCGGTCATCATCGGGATCATGCCAAGATTGACATTCTGCTCCTTGACGACTTCTTCGGAACCAAGTTTCCCTTTTACACGAAGCATTGCCTTGATCGGCGCTTCATACGTTTTGCCGCGACGTTTGCATTCGTCAATGGTATATTTGGGAGCGCCGAAAGAATAATGCACGAAATGCATCTCCAGCTTCTTGTTGTTGCTGACGATGGGGAAAGCCTTCGTGAACAGAAGCTGCAAACCTTCCATTTCGCGTTCTTCGGGCATTTTATCGCGCTGCAGGAATTTGGCGTAAGAATCACGCTGGACCGCCGTCAGGGGCGGCAGGGGGAATTCGCCGAATTTACCGCAGTAAACTTCCTCTATATTGCCTTTTTTCGTACGTTTCATGTAG
>JAFYIM010000125.1 GCA_017538635.1 bacterium | reverse complement strand
CTCGCTCATTTTGTCTTTCCCGGCGTAGCCCTGGTTGATCCTCAATATTTTCTTCAGGTTCAGAAGGTCGTACACCCTGACGAGCTCCGTCAAAGCCTCGGCCGAAGCGCCGGACAAGAAGCGCAAATGCGTCAGCATCTCAGTTATGAAATTCTGCTGCAGACTGTGCTCGACCATTCTCAAGGACAAGCTTCCATCTCCGCGTTCCGTCCTCAGCCCTTCCCCCATAGGCAGAGAGCCAAGGTCGCCGACGGCGGATCTCAGATCCGCCGTGCCGAGCAGCGTCTGCCAGTCGCTCACTTTCAGCATGCGCGACTTGACGTAATGGATGCGGCTGTTGAGAGCCGCGAATTCGCAGAGACCAAAAATACCCATTCTCAGCTCTCCAGGATGCCCTCCAGGACTGACCTGGCGATGGCGTCCTTCTTTTCCAAGAATTTCTTCTCGCGGCCGGAAAGCAGTTTTTCCAATTCCGCCTTGTCCTTTTCAGCCGCCTCGGATTCCTCTTTCACGATCCTTGCTTTTTCTTTTTCCAGTTCAGCTTCGCGCTTGGATTCAGCCTCGGCCAGGATGGCGGCGGCTTTTTCTTTGCCTTCCTTTTTTATCTCTTCGGCCTGGCTCTTGGCGTTCGACAGTATGGCGGCCGCTTCTTCTTCAGTTTTGATTATGTCCCTGATGCTGCTCATTGTTCTTCATCCTTTTCGTCTTCCACGACCGTGTTTTTCCTGCTCCAGTTACGATATTCGTAAACAGCGTACCAGACGATCGCGCCGAAGATAAGTACCCTCACCGCGATGAACGTCCATGCCATCACCTGTTCGTAAATGTTGTTCATTCTTTTTCGATCATTTTGATTCTAAGGGCGTGCCTTTCCTCGCCGGAAAACGGTGTCTTTATAAACATCATGGCGATAGAGAAGGCATCCGGCTGGAAAGTGTACTTCGCGCCCAGAACAAGAATGTTGGCGTCGTTATGCTGGCGCGTCATAAAAGCCTCGTCGCAGGAACGGCACAAAGCCGCCCTGACGCCGGGATAGCGATTGGCGACCATAGACATTCCGATGCCCGTGAAACAGATGAGGAGCCCGAAATCAACTTCGCCTTTTTGGACTTTTTCAGCCACGGCTTTGCCGTAAACGGGATAATGCACCGACTCCGGCCCGTTGCAGCCGCAGTCCACTACGTCCAGTCCCTGCTCCTTGAGGAAAGAGATAAGCTTTCCTTTCAGTTCGAAACCAGCGTGATCAGAACCGATAGCGATACGCATAAGTAAAAATAGGGATTATTAAATAATTCAATCCTAAATTATTTAATATTTTACCATAATCCCCAATAAATATGCCTTATGCCCAAGAATTGGTGGAGGCGGCGGGAATCGAACCCGCGTCCTAGCGATCCGCGCCAGCTGCTTCTACATGTGTAGTCGGATGATTGATTTTATCCCTTACCTAGCCAACCGACGGGCATCAGCAGGAAAAGTCCCGCCTAGAATCTCGTCTTTTCCCGACGGGCGGAAAAAAGACCAGCCTGTAAACCTCGCTTCAAATTCCTTACAGGCGGAAGGAACAGGAAGCGTCGTTGCCTTTAATTAGGCAGCAAGAGCGAATTCGTTGTTCGCAGTTATGTTTTTGCCCGATTGTTAACGCGGCCAACGGACCTCCGCGACATGCCACAGAAGGGTTGTGATCCCAGTCGAAACCGGTGCGCCCCCAATGTCTTTTCTATTTATGGTGAGGAGAGAATAGCATAATCACGTTTTCAAATCAAGATAAAGAGAGGCAAGGCGGAAGCCGCCTTGCCCGTGTTGTACCTACTTTTACCTAAATTGGAGCTAACTATGATTCGTGTGATTTATTTTTTTCTTTTTCCTGTTTTTCAAGCTCTTCCTTCAGCTCCTTGCATTTCGAGCAACCGTGGCAGGAGCATATCTCGCATTTGGGGCCGTGCTTTCCAAAGCCTTTTCTGAAAGCGAAGAAAGCCACGACAAGGATGACCGCGACAACAATAATGTTCGCTATCATTTGGACTCCTTATAGGGGTTGGGACGAACGATGAAGTAAAGGATAAAGATGTCCCAAACGATCGTCGCGATGAAGGCGAAAGTGAAGTTGTGCGTATTTACGAACTTTCCGATCTGGAAAGCGTTCAGAGCCAGCGTATAACCGACCAGGAACTGGAGGCCTACGGCGAACCAGCCCCAGGCTTTGCTTCCCATTTCCTTGAAGGTGTTGACCACCGCCACGATGCATGGTGGGATGAAAAGGTTGAAGAGCAGAAAGGCGAGCGCCACGGCCTTGTAGTTGATTGGATCGAAGCTTTTGAAGAGCTGGGTTATGTTGGCGGCGGCGCTCCCGTCGCCTCCGGCCACCATAGCCAAAGTAGCCGTAGCCTGCTCCTTGGCGATCTCAGCGGAAATGCTGGCCGCCGTCCCCTGCCAGTTGCCAAATCCCAAAGGCTTGGTTATGAAAGAGAGCGCTGATCCTATGGAAGCAAGAATGGAATCATCCAGGTTATCGACCACCGAGAAGTTCCAGCCAAAGGTCATCATGAGAGTCAGAACGACGCAGCAAGGGAATATCACCACGCCCGCTTTCACGACGTAGCCCTTCACCCTGTTCCAGGTATGGATCAAAACACCCTTGAAAGTCGGGAGATGGTAAGCCGGCAGTTCCATGATAAAGGGCGCCGCTTCCCCGGCGAAGAGGCGGGTCTTTTTAAGCGCGATGCCGCTCAACACAATAATGGCGATCCCAGTAAGATCCATAGCGGCCGCTATCCACCAATATTCCCTGAAGAAGACAGCCGCGAACATGGCTATGATGACGGTCTTGGCGCCGCAGGGAATAAAGGTGGCGAGAAGCACCGTCATTCTCTGATCGCGCACGTTCTCAATAGTTCTGGCCGCCATAACGGCCGGCACTCCGCAGCCTTTGCCCACCAGCATCGGGATGAAGGATTTTCCGGAAAGCCCGAAGCTTCTGAAGAGCCTGTCCATAATGAAGGCGACTCTGGCCATGTATCCGCAGTCTTCCAGGAAAGCCAAGAACAAAAAGACCAGTGCGATGATGGGCACGAAACCGAGCACTGTGCAAACGCCTCCTATCACGCCGTCATTGATGAGTGCATAAGCAAGCGTTCCCTCCTTTAGGCCTACCATCTCGCAGAAAGAGCCTGCTAAGGCGGCTACGCCGGGAATGAAAACTCCGAAACCTTTGCTAGGATCCGGTTCCTCAACTTCGGAAGAACGCTTGTACATAGAATAATCGCAGACCCACTTGAGCTCACTTTCCGCTTCCTCGTCTTCTTCCGCCGAGATCAGTCCATCCGTTTCGCTAACGTTTCCTTTCCTTATCTCGCCGGTGTCTTCATTTTCAAGCCAGGCCTCGGCAGAAACAGTCGCAGCCAAGGCTTCGTCAAAAACGCTGAATTCCTCTTCGCCTTTTTCTTTCAGAGCTTTCTTATAGGCGTCTTCGCCGTGCTTTTCATTGTAGGCCTCTATATAAGCAGCCTGCCACTTCTCGACGTTGGCGCCGTGCGGCTCGAATTCTCCGCTGGCCTCTTCGTAAGTCTTGCCTTCGTACCAAGGTATTTCAGCGCCGACTTCCTTCGTTTCATAAGCATGCTGCGTGAAGGGAAGGAACCAGCCGTCGCCTAGCAATCCGTCGTTAGCCCAATCCGTCAGCTTCGTGCCGGGGCCGTTGTCCGCCACCGCCACCCAGTACATGGCGGTCAAAGCTAAAGCGAAGACCGGCAGCGCCCATATGCGGTGCGTCACGATCCTGTCGATGCGGTCGCTGAAGCTCTCTTTCTGGCGAGCTTTGACATTGAACTTCACACACTCGTCTATCAGTTTTTTAATGAACTCATAGCGCTGGGAAGTGATGATAGACTCCGCATCGTCGTCCAGTTCTTTTTCGCAATCTACGATGTGGTCTTCGACGTGCTCTATTATTTCGGGATCGATGTTAAGCTGCGAAATGATCTCTTTGTCCCTTTCGAAGATCTTGATGGCGTACCAGCGTATGGCGTTCTTGGGGACGATCCCCTGGATGGATTCCTCAATATGCGCCAGGGCGTGCTCGACGGAACCGCTGAAGACGTGCGGAGCTTCGCGCATCTTGCCTTCTTTGGCGTAGCTGAACATGGCTAAAGCGCACTCTTTGCAGCCTGTGTTTTTCTGAGCGCTGATGCCCATGACCTTGCAGCCGAGGCGGCGTCCCAGTTTCTCCAGGTCGTATTTGTCCCCTCTTTTATTGACAAGGTCCATCATGTTGACGGCCACCACCATGGGAACGCCCAATTCAGCCAGCTGGGTGGTTAGGTAAAGATTCCTTTCTATATTGGTGCCGTCAACGATATTCAGTATGCCGTCCGGGCTTTCCTTCACCAGGTACTGCCTGGAGATGCGCTCTTCCAAAGAGTAGGGAGAAAGCGAATAGATGCCGGGCAGATCCTGAATCACAAATTCCTTGTCGCCCTCGTAAAAACCTTCCTTTTTCTCAACGGTTACGCCCGGCCAGTTGCCCACGTACTGATGGGCTCCGGTCAGGTCGTTGAAAAGCGTTGTCTTGCCGCAGTTGGGATTTCCGGCCAATGCTATCTTTATGCTCATATGTATTTCCTTTCTTACTTGTGCACGATTATTCTGGAAGCGACATCCGCGTCCACAGCCAATCTGGTCCCGTAGAACCCCAGGATCATCTTCCCTCCCTGGCTTAAGATCACTTCCACTTCCACGCCTTCTACCAAACCGAGTTCCTGCAGACGGTGGCGGACGTCATCGTTGCCCTGGATCTCCCTTACGCGGCCCTTCTCGCCTTTCTTTAATAATGTTATAGGCATTTATGTTGCTCCTTGTT
>JAFYIM010000124.1 GCA_017538635.1 bacterium | reverse complement strand
GCTCAAAACCCAAAACGCAATTTTTTCGTTTTCGCGACCGCTTACTTTAAAAAAGGAGAAATTTTATGCGACTACCTAAAATTGTGTTCATACTCGTTTGTCTCTCAATAACGCTCACGGCCTTCGCCGCCAACGGTCTGACGGAGGCCGGCGAAGCCTACGGCGGAGGCGCCCAGATAACCGTCCTTCGCAACAGGGAACCGATATCTATGGGTCCTTCCTTTGAGACCTACGGCAAACTTTACCTAACGCCTGAACCAGCATCTTTTGCCTTGCTCATCTGTCTTCTTATTCTCAGGCGCCGCAACCTCTAACCAAGATTAAAGGATTTACAACATGAAAAAGAGCCTTCTTTTGTTTTTTCTCATTCTCGCGGCTTTTTCTTCCCGCGCCCAAGACCCGCTTCTTCCCCTAAGATTGGAGCTTGAGGATTCCGTGGCTTCCGCAAATTCCGTCGTCTACGTGAAATTTATGATCCACGACGGCGACGACAGTCATGTTCTCTGGACCAACAGCACGCTGACTCCAAATCAAGATCCGTTGTACGGCACTCCGGTGGCACTCTTAGATCATACCCTCTATATCCTTTTGGGCAACACATCTCTTGGCAATATGGAATCTCTGCCCAAAGATCTCTTTGCGGATGGCGCACTGAGAAAACTTAGGATCTGGGTCTCTAGAAGCGAATACGCAAACTACAGGCTTCTGACGCCTGACTTGGACCTGGTTCCCGCTCCCTACGCGCTCCACGCGGAGGAAAGCCAAGGATTCGATGCGGAGACCTTCGCAGAGCACACTTCGGGCATAGCAGAACTCAAGACCTCCCTCAGAAATTCCAACGCTAAGATCGCCGGATTGCAGACTGTTTGCAAAGGGCTGACTAACGGCACCCTTCTAGTGGAATCTCCTTCTTCAAAAATAGCCCAGAGCATAGTGACTGGAAGCGGAGGAGATTATATTTATAAGACCTCCTCTCCGTTGGTTGGCCCTTTGTCCCCGCCTGCGCTTCCCGAGCATTTCGACATTACCTACGTCACTCATTTCGCCAGCCGTTTCAAAGTCAAAGCTGAAACTCATGTTAAAAGCGTCACGCTCTATTTTTCCAACATTTCCGAGATCGCGCCGCCGGGAGCTGTTTGCATTTTCAGAAAAACGCCGGAAATAAACGTTCTCTTTGCCGCCGCAAGCGTCGTTACCACAGCTTTCCCCCGCTGCGTTTATACCTTTGCCTCCAACAATTCCCTCCTTATCCCCGGCGAATATCTCGTGGGACTTCGCACGACTTCCGGTTACCAGACTATTCATCCTTACGTTTGCTCATCATATAGAGGAAAAATGAGCTGCTTTTATTACGAAGAGCCCGAACTGGAGCCAACCGTTTTCGCAAACCCTCCCCCAAGCGTCAGCACCTATTGGAAAGACACCGTCGCCGACAGGGAACTTTGGTCGCAAATTGATTTCACAACAGATACGGGAATATGTTTTTCCAAAGAAGGAACGCTTTCCATAAACGGAGCCGAAGCCGTAACTGAAAGCTCTCTGGCCGGAAAAATGAACGATCTTTTGGGAAGCAGCGTTCTCATAGGCAAAGACGATATTGACCCCGCTTTCCTTAACGAACTGATAACCTCTTCCGGCGGCAGCGTGACCGGCGCGTTGACCGTAACTGATCTGAGACTGCCTACCGGCGGAAACTGGCTTGTTGGCAGTGCGGAAGAACGCTGCGATCTTGTCATCGCTAACAGCGCGGCCTGCCTGAGATCTGACGCAGGAGACCTCGTGCTGGCATCTGCTCGTGACATTAAGCCTGTAAACTTCGTTGACTTCTCCGCCTCGCAGGGCGGCAGGGCGGACATAACTCCCGGCGAGACAGAAGTCATGATCTATTATTCCGGCCTCTCCGGGCAATCGGTTATCCTGCTGACGCCCCTGCAGGAAACTAGCGTCCCCTACTGGGTGAGGATCGATCCTATAGGCTCCGCCAGCATTTGTATTTCCGAAGCCCAGAGCGAAACGCTCAGCTTCACTTACGTTTTAATCCGAAAATAAGCGGTTCCTTGCAGCCGCCTTGCGAAAGACGTCCCCTCGCAAAATGCCGCGGCCTGTCCATGCAAGGGATCGCCAGGGAGGAGCTTCATCCCTCCTCCCGCCTTTATAAACTTATGCGTCTCGTTCCTTTTATTGTTTTCATTCTGTTTTCGCTCTTCTCTTTCGGAGAAGACCGGAACTTCATTTTCCGTTTCAGTTCGAATTACACGGACGATCATTTCACCGTGGGAAACAATCTTCTGAATTTCCGCGAATGCAACGGATCGTCGGACTGGGTCTCCGTCAGTTTCACTGAAAACCATTTGTCCGTCTTTTTCCGCGCAAGCCAGCCGGAAACTTTTGAGAACCGCCCTAGCGTCATGTTCACGGTCAACTATGACGGAAGCAATTCCTTTGGACAGGTTGTGATGGAGCCCCAAACTTACCGTTTCATATGCCAGTGGGACGATAGCGGTCAGATCGAGGAGGATAAAGACTACTTTGCCAGTCTGCTTCGTGATGACGACGGTTTCATCGGCCCCGGTGAGGATAACGACAAATGGATATTCACTCCGCAAAAACAGGGCTGCTGCCTGGAGATCAGCGCCGACTACGACTTTGCGCTGAAAGCCCGTCAGGATTCCAAAGAATGGGAAAGTCCTGTCGACCTCTTGTCATCGCAAGGGAACTTTTTGTTTTCCAAAAGGCTTTACCTAACGAACGCCGTTATCGGACGCAGCATTGATTTTATTGTCTCGCGCCCGGAAAACTCCCCTGCCAGAACGATCAACTATCGCTTTTCCCTAAAGCCCGTCAGGCCGCTTGTTTTAGTCCACGGCATCCGCTCCTCCCCGACATGGCACGGCGATTCGGAAACTTCCTTCGGCGACCTCAAAAAGAAAGCGCACCTATACGCCTCCTTCCCGCCCTGCATGGTCTTTGATTTTCCGTGGGATTCCGACAAGGGCTCGATCAGGGATTATTGCGGCGACAAAAGCAGCGAGTTCAACCTTTATGGCTTCACTTACAAACGCTGCGGCGACTGGAAATTGAAGCCGGTTTTCTTCGCGCATTCCATGGGAGGGCTTCTGTTCTTGGAACAGATGAAAAACAGCGCGTTTCGCAAAGCTGCCGGCGGAGCCGTCTTCGCCGGGAGTCCTTTTTGCGGATCTGATATAGCCAACGTCGCGCTCCAAACCGACATCGGACGCAAGATCAAAACAGGAGCCGATATTTTGAACAAAACCAAAACATCCGTAGCCAATCTAAAACTGTTGGCAAGAGGATCGAAAAGCATTCCGGAAAGACTGAAAAACATCGACGCCGGTTTTCCTTTTCTGTTTCTTGTCGGAGGGGCGACAGACGATCGGATCACAGGCCACGGCGACAAAAGGGTCAACGTCTCATCCGCCTCGCTTTACAATACGCTTCCGCTTTCCAATGAAGATCACCTTGTTGTTGGAATGGAACACGGCGAATTGGTCGACATCTCCCTGCCGCCCTCCGCAAAACACGAAAACACCTGCGCTAAGTTAATTAAAATGCTGGAGCATTAAATATGAAAAAAACATTCCGCGCACTGCTTGCCGTTTTCCTTTTCTTAACAATGGAAGCGTTCGGCAACTTAGCCTGCTCCATATTGGACTTGGAGTATAAACGATACGATACTTCCTTGGAGCTGATCAAATGTTTCAACGATTATCTAGTCATAATAAGCCAAGATGGGATGACTTGGGAATATTTGCAAGAGCATGAAGGAATCTCATGCGGGCGCCACTTCGCCTCCCTGGCGTTGAACGGCAGTAGCAGAAACATTTATTTCTCTTTGGCAAAAAAACTGCCGGCCCACTATTTGGCCAAAAATATCATCGGCATCAAACCTCTCGCCAACCCCGCCGCAAAGCTCATAAAAGCGAGAGCCACCAATTTCATAACCCTTTCCTTTGAGAACATCGGAAGCGCCCACGAAATAAACGCAGCCTCGCTAAATCCCGGCAGCATTAAATTCAGACTTCTTAATGACGGCGACGAAGACGGACTTCCCGACGCAAACGAATACGAAATGTACGGAGCCTGGCCCGGGCTGTATGACACGGATAAGGACGGCCTCTCCGACGGCGAAGAAGTTGCCCTTGGACTTTTTCCATACATAGCCGACAGCGACGGCGACGGGATCATAGACTCCCTTGACCCTCATCCCCTCGTCCCCGAATACGAACTGTCCTATTCAGCCTGGCTGGCTTATTGGAACGGAGTCGTCTCAAAATTTCAAGTTCCCGGAAACCGCCTCACCAAAGCCAATTTCAACAATAAAATTAATCCGTTTTTCGACTATCAGGGCATTACGGCCAAATTTTCTCCGGAAAGCATAACCCTGGAAAACGACGCCTCTGAAACGAACGTCTTTGAAGTCTCCTTCCTTTCCAGCGGAACAGTCACTGGTCTACTGTACACTGCCGAATGTTTCGGACTCGATTACGAGCATTTTCAATTCCTTCCGGACATTAAATTCCTTTCCTCTCCGGAAGGAACTGTCGGGCTCCCTTTCATTGCCCGCTGCGGCGAAGTGCTGCGCTTTTC
>JAFYIM010000123.1 GCA_017538635.1 bacterium | reverse complement strand
GCAGGCGATGACGATGCATTTCACGTCATGGTCCAAAAAGAAGTGTACCGCGTCCTCAGTAAAGCCGACGATCGTTTCCATGCTCTTAGATCCGTAGGGGACGTGCGCCGTGTCGCCGTAATAGATCACGTCTTCACTAGGCAATCTTTCCCGAATGGCTTTGACGACCGACAGTCCGCCCAAGCCGGAATCGAAGATTCCGATGGGCGCTTCAATTTTAGGTTTGTCGCTCATTTCAAATAATCCTTGATGCCCTGCGCGATGGCCTGAGCCACTTTCTGCTTGTGGGCGCTTGTTTTCATTTTCTTAAGGTCGGACCAGTTGCTGATGAAGCCGATCTCCACCAAGCAGCATGGGCAATACGAATTGCGAAGGACCGACAGATTCTTTCCTTTCACGCCTCTGTTGTCTCCGCCTGCCGCGCGCGCCAGGCGCTTCTGGACTTTTTCCGCCAGAAGCTGCGATTTCTGCTGCGTGGTCTGGTAATGCTGCTGGCGCATGATGCTCTTCATCTTTGTCGTCAGCGAACTCCAGCGCTTTCGAAGCTCATAACCGTAAGAGGAGCTCTCCAACCTTCTGGCGTGGTAGTCGTTGTCGACCTGAACCTTCGACAGGTAATACGTCTCGGTTCCGCTGGCCACGGTGTTGGCCGCATCGTTGACATGGATCGATACGAAAATATCCGCGCCGTTCTTGTTCGCAATATCCGATCTGCTCGGAAGTTCCAAGAAGACGTCTGAATTCCTTGTCATTATTACTCTGTAGCCCATCTCAGTAAGAAGGTCCCTTACTCTCCTGGTCACGTCCAAAGCAATATCTTTCTCATTCAATCCGCCGCCCCTGCACCCGGTGTCGTGCCCTCCGTGCCCGGCGTCCAGCACAACAAGCTTTTTGTTTCCCGCATAAGTTGACTTTCCTTTTCCGGACGACTTCATGTAATCCGGCAGGATCGACGTTATGAAGGCGGTGGTGACAAGCGCGTCGCCTTTAACTTCGGTCACGGCGTTCGGCAGATATATGCAGTCGTCCCCGTCGATCAAGACCGCCCGGCTGGAGGGCATAAACCTAAAAGATTTCCCGGAAACCCTAAGCTCGATGCACCTCGTCCACTCGTCGCAAGTAAGAGATCCGCCGATTGCCTGCGAAAGATCGTACAGCGACACAAACTCAGCGGAACCCAAAACATTTGTCTCAAGCTTAAACGCTCTTCCGCCCACGTCAAACGCGCGCAGAGAAGCCTCAGCACAAGACGCCCAAAGCAGCAAAACAAAGCAAACCAATCCTAAAAATAATCTTCGCATACCAAAGCAATTATACCAAAATCATAACAACATTTAAGGCCTTTCTCTGCTTGAGTAAGCATGGATATTATCTTTTTTTGTAGGATATTGCATATACTTGCTACTGAAACAAATAGAAAAAGCTAAAAATCTTGTTTCCGTGGAAAAGTTTTCATATCATTTGGTAAATCTGGTTAACCACTCATTTGAATTTGCGATATGGAAAACGAGATAATCATTTATCAGCCTGATGAGACGATTCATTTGGAAGTCCGTTTATCAGACAATTCTGTGTGGCTTACACAGGCTCAAATGGCAGAATTGTTTG
>JAFYIM010000122.1 GCA_017538635.1 bacterium | reverse complement strand
TAGGGCGCTTCGAAATTCTCATAGAAGAAGACGCTGCCGGAACCGGCCCGCACAGTAACATAACTTTGCCCGAAACTTCCGAGATCAACAAGCAGTTTCGTCTTGTAATAGCCGTTCGTCATGTCGGAGCGGTTCAAAGCGATCTCCAGTTCGCAGGCCGAGGCGCAGACGCCGTTGGTGCCCGAAAAAGCCAGCCATTCCAGGTTTTCCGTCGGCTGGACGGAATAGTTGAAATAACCGCCTCCGTCGTTGGCGATGACAAGGGTCTTGAAGCCTTCCTCCAGGCTGTATTCAAGCGTGTCTGTGCTGACTTTTGGAACGGGTTCATAAAGACTCTCGTAGGCCGCCTCGATATCGTCGATGGGGCAGCATTTCGGTGGATAAGCCCCGAACACTCCTACGCCGAAATAATTGACGTCGAATTCACCGAGCACGAAATTTTCCGGCGTATTGGTCACGCTGTTTATAATGACGTTCATGAGCCTGCGGGCAGGGTACGAGATGTTGAATTCAACGGGCGTGAAGACCTGGTCACCCACTCCGCCGACGCCGTATTCATAATCGTCGTTTTTAATATAAAATGTCCCGCCGTCGCGGTAACAATAGAGCGCCCTGCCTTCCTCGCCGTCGCCAAGCATGACGCCGGCTCTATTATAGGAGGACTTGATCTGGAAACGTATCCTCAGTACACCGGAATCAGTGAAAACACTTGGCTGTGTTCCAATTGGGATCCAGAGGCCGGAATTGTCATAATACCCTCCGTTCGCTTTCCTGACGCCCAGACATTTGGTGGCGACGTTAGTGATATCGTAAGAGTAAAACTCCTTGTTCTCTTCCAGATAATATTTAAGATCATCCCTCTGGGAGAAGAAGTCACCCTCTTCGTAACTCTCGAAATCCTCGCTGAAAAAGACGGTAGGTTCGGCTTTCAAGTTAGCCGATATGGCAAACAAAACGAAAAACAGCAGAAGTTTTTTCATGGCAGGGCAAATTGGTTGTTTATCATCTAATATTCTAATATTTTTCAACTGTGAGACAATGTTTTTAAACTACATGTCTCGCTTCAAAATTAGAACATCAGATCAGATCTTTCAGCTTGCTAATGATAAGATCGATATCGCTTTGAGGAGTGGAAGCGCCGGCTGTCACGCCAATCTTGCGGTATGGCTTCAGTTCGGCAGGCTCCCAGTTAGCAGGATCTGTCACGAAAAAAGTCGCCTTGCCGCTGCTCTTGCAGATCTCAGCCAAACGGTTGCTGTTGGCGCTGCCGATGCCGCCTATAACGACCATGGCGTCGCAAGCCGAGCAAAGTAAAAGCGCCTCTTTCTGGCGCTTTTCCGTAGCAAGGCAGCGCGTGTTGTTGATCTTGGCGTCGGGAAATTTTTTTAAGATCTCAGATTTTACCGCTTCGAAAGTGGAACTGTCTAAGGTCGATTGGCAGACGACCGTGAAGGGTTTGTCAAACTTAAGATCGGCAGCTTCATGAACATTGCTGACGACTGTCCCCTCTTTGGCGAAACTCATCAAGCCCGTCACTTCCGCATGGCCTTTGTCGCCCAGGATGACGACCGGCTCCCCTTCTTTTGCGGCGCGCTCGATTATTCTTCTTATCGCTATGACGTGCGGACAAGTGCCGTCCAGGATATCAAGGTCATGACTCCTTAAAAGCTCGTACTGCTCCTTGGAAACACCGTGCGCTCTGACGAGAAGCTTGACGTTCTCGGGAAGTTCCTTAACAGCGTTTTCGTCTAGCGAAGAACTCAGGACGCTCATGCCTTTTTTAGCAAGCGCGTCAATGACGGAAGGATTGTGGATCAGAGGACCGAGGGAGCAGAGCTTTTTTCCAGGCTCCTTCTCAAGGGAGTCGTTGGCAAGCTGCACCGCGCGCTTAACGCCCGCGCAGAAACCCGCTTCTTTGGCCACTATGATCTCGCGTTCCATCATTCCTCTTCCGTTTTCACCTGAATGCGTTCGTAGCGCCTAAGCGACGAGGTTATCTTCTCAACGTACGCTGCATACTCTTCTTCGCTGACGTTGCCGGTGCAGGGAGCGCAGCAGCGGTCGATCTGATAGTAGAGGCAGGGCTTGCCTTTCTTCATCTGATTTACCGTGCAGCGCCTAAGCTTGAAGCGGTCCCGGTAGCGCCTTAAAAGCTCGTCGGCGGAAACGCCCACTATGAAAGGGCCGAAGTAGCGGCTGCCTTTTTTTAAATGGCGGTGGGCCGGGATAAGCCTGGGATATGGCTCCAGGACGGTCAGTTCAAGCGAAGGATAGCTCTTGTCATCGCGCCCCATAACGTTGTAGCGCGGCAAAAATTTCTTGATGAGCTCGTCCTCCAAGAGGAAGGCCTTCGCTTCGTTGCCGGTGATGCGGAACTCTATTTTCCTCACCTTCTCGACAAGGAACGGCACGCTTCTTCTTCCGTCCCCTCCCGGACGGAAGTACTGTTGCATCCTGAGCTTCAGATTGTTGGCTTTCCCGACGTAGATGACGACGCCCTTTTCGTCGTACATGAGATAGACTCCGGTAGCCTTGGGAGCATCCTTGTAGCCCGGAGCAGTCTCAGTTACGCTGATAGGCTCATCAGAGGAAACGGCCATTTTACTTGACAGTCGGACGTCCTATGCTGTAGTACGTGAAGCCCAGTTCCTTCATTTCTCTCAAGGAATACTGGTTGCGTCCGTCGAAGATCACAGGCTGCTTCAGAAGAGCTTTGATCCTCGGGAAATCCGGAACTCTGAATTCATTCCATTCCGTTACGAGCATCATGGCGTCCGCATCCTTCAAGGCCTCGTAGGCCTCTTCACAATAGGTGATGGAATCTCCGAAGACCGCCTCAGCAGTTTCCTTGGCGATTGGGTCGTAAGCTTTTATTTTCGCGCCGGCCTCCAAGAGAAGCTTGATGATAACTCGGGAAGGAGCGTCGCGCATATCGTCGGTCTGCGGCTTAAAAGCAAGTCCCCACATGGCGATAGTCTTGCCCTTCAAATCGCCTTTAAAATGTTCATTGGCAATCTTGAAGAGGATCTCTTTCTGCTTAGCGTTGACCTTCTCGATGGCGTCGATAAGCGTAGGTTCGTAATCGTTCTCCCTAGCCGTGGCAGCAAGCGCCTTGACATCCTTGGGGAAGCAGGAACCGCCGTATCCGATGCCGGAATACAAGAAGCGGCGGCCGATGCGGGAATCAAGACCCATGGCTTTCCTCACATTCGTAACATCCGCGCCTACCTTGGAACAGATGTTGGCGATCTCGTTCATAAAGGAGATCCTCGTGGCGAGCATGGCGTTGGAAGCGTACTTGCACATCTCGGCGGACTTGTTGTCCATCACCAAAAATTCCGCGCCGTTCTTCAGAAAGGGATCATAGAGCGTGCGCATTATCTCGCCGGCTTTTTCGCTGGTCGTGCCGATAACGACGCGCTCCGGCCTGAGGAAGTCGTCCAACGCAGCGCCTTCTTTCAGAAACTCGGGATTGGAGACCACGTCAAAGCTTTCCTTCGTTCCCGCTTCAAGTATCTCTTTAACTTTCGCAGCCGTTCCGACCGGGACCGTGCTCTTGTTGACGACGATCTTATAGCCGTTGAAGTATGGCGCGATCTCCTTCATGACAGCCCAGACAGCGCTTAGGTCCGCTTTGCCGTCGGCGCCCGTCGGCGTTCCCACCGCCGAGAAGATGATGTCGGAATTTTCGATGGCATAGCGCATGTCGGTCGTGGGAATAAGCCTCTTGGCTTTCAGGTTGCGCTGAACCATTTCCTCCAAACCGGGCTCAAAAATGGGGATCTCTCCGTTCAAAAGCTTATTGATCTTCGCTTCGATCTTGTCAACTGTGATCACGGTGTTGCCGCTGTCAGCGAAACAAGTAGCGGCCACTAAGCCGACGTATCCGGTACCGATTACTGCTACTCTCATTTTGTGCTCCCTATTAGTTAGCGAATGACTTTCAAGAATTTTCTTTTGCCGACTTTCAGGATGAAGCTGTCGGCTTTCGGCATGGTAAGGTTGAAGCCCGTCACTTTCTCGCCGTCGCAGGAAACTCCGCCCTGCTGGATGACTCTCCTGGCCTCGCTCTTAGTCGCGGCCAGCTTGTTCTCCACCAAGAGTTCAAGGAGATCAAGTTCGGGAACTCCGCCCTCTTTGAGCTTATATTCCGGGATGTCATCCGGGATCTCTTTGTTGGAAAAAACATTTTCAAAATTAGCGATGGCGGCGTCCGCGGCTTCCTTGCCGTCGTAGATCTCCGTGATGGCGTGCGCCATGGCTTTCTTGACCGTCATGGGATGGACCGTGCCGTCCTTGACGCCCTTCTTCCATTCCGCGATCTGTTCCATCGGGATGTCGGTCAGAAGCTCTAGATACTTGAACATCAGCTCGTCGTTGACGGACATCAGTTTGCCGACTTTCTCGTTGGGAGGATCGGCGATGGCTACGTAGTTGCCGTAAGATTTCGACATCTTCCTGACGCCGTCAAGGCCTTCCAAGAGAGGCATGGTAAGGCAGACCTGGGGCTCCTGCCCTTCCTCTCTCTGCAGGTCGCGGCCGACCATCAGGTTGAAAGTCTGGTCGTTGCCGCCCAGCTCCACGTCCGCTTTCAGAACGACCGAGTCGTAACCCTGCATCAAAGGATAGACGAATTCGTGCATGTGGATGGGAAGATTCTCTTTGAAGCGCTTCTGGAAATCGTCGCGTTCCAAGGTCCTTGCAAGCGTCGATTTCGCCAAGAGAGCGATGACTTCCTTGAAAGTCATCTTCGAGAACCACTCGCCGTTGTAGCGTACGATAAGCTTGTCACGGTCGAGGATGCGGGAGGCCTGCTCGAGGTAGTGCTCGGCGTTCTTCAGGACCTGCTCCTCCGTGATCTGGGGACGCGTTTTGTCGCGGCCGGTCGGGTCGCCGACCTGGGCCGTGAAGGAGCCTATCAGGAGAACGGCCTGGTGGCCGAGGTCCTGGAACTGCCTGAGTTTTCTAAGTACGACCGTAAATCCCAAGTGCAGGTCCGCGGCCGTCGGGTCAACGCCCAGTTTCACCGTCAGGGGGTTTCCCTTGGCGAGTTTCGCTTTAAGCTCTTCCCTTTCCGTAATGGTCATGGCGCCTCTTTCTAAGATCGCCATCTGTTCCTCAACTGATCTCATACTTATCCTTAATTTATTTTTACGTGATTTTAGCAGAAGCTTTGAATTATGGCAATTTACTGCCCCTCCCTGACGCCGTGCAGAAGCATCTTCATCTGCGCCATCTTCTCCTCGCTGGCAGCCATGATGAGAAGCTCGTCGCCTTCCTCTATTATGGTCGATCCGTTGGGCGTGATGAAGTCGCTCCCTCTTTTTATGCCCATAACCAGACAGGACTTAGGAAACGACATGGAAAGTAGGGACCGGTTGATGCACTGGTCGCCCGGACGCACCGCGAAACTGTCGAGGTTCGACTGGAAGGAATCCGAGACCTCCAATCCGAAGTCGCTGGTCTTGCTCTTGTCCTCGGGGATAGTAACACCCAGAAGCTTTCCGGCCCAGACTAAGCTTGAGCCCTGGAATAGCACAGAGGAGAAGGAAATGCAGCAGACTATGAAGAAAAGCGCCCGCGCCATCGGATCATGCACGCCGAAAGCGACAAGCGGATACGTCGCGAAGACGATTGGCACCGCGCCCCGGAGTCCCACCCAGGAAACGAAGGCCTTGTCCTTCACCGGCATCTTGAAAAAGTGCAGGCAGAGGAAAACGGAGATCGGCCTGGCCACGAACATCAGAAGCGCCGAGACCGCAAGGCCGAAGCCGATGTAGGGCTTGAAGCGCTCAAAGGGCGCCGCCAGAAGGCCCAGCATAATGAACATCGTGATCTGCATGAGCCAGGCGAAGCCGTCGAAGAAACGCGACATGCTGCGCTTGTGGATGATGTTCGCGTTGCCCAGGACCATCGCGGAAATATAAACGGCCAGGAAGCAGTTGCCGCCAAGATGCTCCGCCGCGGAATAGACGATCAAGGTCATGCTGATGACGAGAACGGAATAGAGTCCGTCCGCCTCCAATCTAATGCGGCGCATGATGAAACTCATGCCGTGTCCCAGCGTATAGCCTACGAAAGCGCCGACTATCATGCCTTTCGCCAGCGTAATGAGCATATGGCCGGGCGCGCACTGTCCCAAGCAGAGGTCGATGCAGGTGACGGTCAAAAAGTACGCCATCGGGTCGTTGGAGCCGCTCTCAAGTTCCAGCAAGGGCCTCAGGTCGTTTTTGAAATCAAGATTCTTGGTCCTGAAGATCCCGAATACCGAAGCAGCGTCGGTGGAAGATACGATAGAGCCGAGCAGCAGCGCGTAAGGCCAGGTGAAGAACTCCCAATGGAAAAGATAGGCCAGAAGCATTGTCAGCGAGCCCAATATCCCCGCCGTAACAAGAACGCCGATCGTCGAAAGGACTATACCCTTGTATAGGATCGGTCTTATCTTGTAGAACTTCGTCTCCAGGCCGCCGTAGAACAAAATGAAGATCAAAGCGAAGTCGCCGAGGCCTCTAGCCACCGCGATGCTTGAGAAATCAAGACCATACTCCCCTGCCAGGAAACCCACGAAGAGGAATAGCGCAAGGATCGGGATGCCCGTCCTGCTGATCGTTCGGCTGAAGATGATGGACAGGAAGAATAGGATTGCGCCAATCAAAAGGAAGTTTTCCGTCGAAAGCTTGATGAACCCTTTGGCTGTCTCCTGAACAACGTTGGTATTGGCGTTTGCGGCAGAAACAGCAGTGTAAAGATCAGTCAGAGACGGGATCGCCTCATAGACTAAGCTCTCAAAATTTTGAGTTAACACCTGTTCAACTGCCATAAAAAATCAGATCTTGTTTTTGGGAAGGACCGCCCTTAAGTGAAGATAGATGGCTTCCGCCGGAAGCTCTTCGCCGCTCTCCATTTTTTCCATTGCCAGCGCTATCAAAAATTTCGCGTCCGGCTCCCCGGTCAGCCTAACGAAGCGTTTTCCCTGGAAAGTCGTTTCGTCGCATTCGCCGTAATAGCATTGGCAATCAGGAAACTTGAGCGAGAGCTCGTCTTTCTTGCAGAAACCGGCTTCCTTTTTGCCATTCGTGCGGTATTCGTAATAAAAACCGCCGCCCGCCCTGGCATCCAGGAGAAGAAGCTCGTTTTCATCCTCCGTATCCCTGGGATAAAAGTCTAAGCGCGAAATGCCGATCAGCTTCGCGCCCCACCCGAGAGCGAGCCCCTGGGCGGCCGCCAAACCTGTCCTGATCCCCGTGAAAGAGCCCGGGCCGCGGTCAACCACGATCAGATCCGGAACTTCTTTTCCAAGCATTGATCCGACTTCAGGCACGAGCTGGCTGGAAAGATCCCTTCCCATCGGGAAGGTCTTGACCCGGAAGCCGCCTTCGGAATTCCATACGGCTACCGAAGCTTCCTTGTAAGAGGCCGTCTCAAAGGCTAAAATGAGCATTTAGAGCTTCTCCTCATCGCCTTCTTTCACGACGAAGTTTTCCTTGGGAGCGTAAACGCCCTCGCCCTTCGCCCAGACGCCGAACGTCATCAGGAAGATCTTGATGTCGAGCCACAGCGACCAGTGCTCCACGTACCAGACGTCATATTCGATCCTTTGCGGCCAGGTCAGGGAGTTGCGGCCGTTGACCTGGGCCCAGCCCGTTACGCCTGGCGGAACCAGGAGACGCTTCTTCTGGTGCTCGTCGTATTCCGCCGTCTGGTAGAGCAATGTTGGCCTCGGCCCCACGATGCTCATCGTGCCGTTCAG
>JAFYIM010000121.1 GCA_017538635.1 bacterium | reverse complement strand
TTAACGGGATCGTTCCCAGAATGATCCCAACTCCTTTAACCAAATGATAAGAGGAAATCATGAAAAAATTCCTTTGTCTGGCGCTGATCTTTGCATTGGCGTCTTACGTGTGGGCCGATGCTCCGGCGAACGACAACCTCGCTGACGCTCAGGCTTACACTATCGGAACGCAGGTCACCGGCACGACCGTGGAAGCCACCCTGGAAGAGGGTGAAGCCGCTTCTATCGAGTCCGACTGGGTGAACTCCGTTTGGTACAAATTCAACCTCGGTACGACTTTCCAGCAGAAAGTGACGATCACCGTCAAGGCTACCGAAGGCAGCGCCCAGGACACCGCCCTGGTCGTCGCCACCGGCACCGGTTTCGCTGATTTCACGTACCTCACCCGTCAGGACACGACGGTCGATGAGACTTACGCCGGCACTTTCGACGGCGACAAGGACTATTACGTCGGCGTGTACGGCTGGAATGCCGATTCCTGCGGCGAATTCACGCTGGAATCCACCAGCGTCCCCATCAAGAGCTGGTACTGCTCTCCTGATGGCGCCGGCTCCGGCGACAGCTTCGAAGATCCTTGCGACGTGAAGACCGCTTTCGCCAATGTGGCCGCCGGCAACGCCGTTTACATGGCTCCCGGCACCTACGTGCTCTCCGAAGTCGGCGAAGCCGGCAACGTCCGTTGGACCGATGGTACTTTCCTGCTCCTCCAGACCGCTGGTGTCTCCGTCATCGGCGCCGGCAGCGATCAGACCATCATTCTCTGCGACCAGACCAATGACGTCGGCGTGGCCATCCTTGCTGCTAACGTCACCTTCAAGGGCGTCCAGATCCAGCACCCGATGGACATCAAAGGCAACGACTCCTGGGGCGGCGCTTTCTACGGCCTCACGGCTGCTCTGACCACCGTTGACGCGGGCGGCCTCAATCTGGAAGACGTTTACGTTTACGTCGGCGCCGAAGGCGGCGAGACCAACGTTGACAGCGGCAGACTCATTCGTCCCGCCTGCATCCAGACCACCTGCGGCACCACGATGAACATCAAGGACTGCGCGTTCATCTCCTACGGCCTCCTGACCTCCTGCCAGATCAAGCCCTTCACTTGGGATGCTGGCGCGGACGGCGACAAGACCGTGACCTACAACTTCGATTGCTGCACCTTCAGAAGCAACAAAGACGTCATCCAGGAACAGCGTCCTGACAACATTGACCACAACAGCGCCATCTTCGGCAACGTTTGGTACAGCAATGTTGACACTGTCTGCAACGTCAGGAACTGCGTCTTCCTGAACACCAAGTATCCCGTTGGCGAACAGGCCAACGACGACGAAAGGGCTTGGACTTTCAATGTGAAAGACTGCTTCATGCCCGAAGCCGACCTTGAAAGACAGACCCGCGCCACCGCCAACTACATCAATTGCGACACCGTGATGGATCCGCAGGTTGACGGCACCACCTGGACTACCTCCTTGGTGAAGGCCGGCAAAGGCTGCGTCATTCCGTTCGACGAATACGTTGTGGTCGTTGACGAAGACTTCTCCTCTTATGATGAAGGAAGCCTCATCGGCCACTATGGCTGGTCCAACGGCTACGGCAACGACGGCAGCGGCACCGTTGTCAAAGACGGCGACAACACCTACGTCACGCTGACTTCCGGCAGCGGCCTCTGGGGCGCCCACTACACCTTCGACAATCCGGTCGAGACCGGCTGGCTCGGCGGTTCTTTGAACCCCTATCGTCTGTGGGTCTATTCCGCCAGGCTGAAATACAGCGGCTCCACCGCTAATCCTTGGTTCGGTCTCTGGAATCCTCAGCTTTACGAGTCCCAGTTCAAGAGAGACGGCGACCATTATCTGTTCTCCCCGGACGGCGCGACTTGGTCCTCCCTCGAGATCCCTGTTGACGAATGGTTCGACTTCGAGATCGCTGTTGATCCCACCGCGGTCAACAAACATCACAACACTCTGTACGTCACCATCAACGGCGTGACTGAAGAACTGAATGTCGCCGGCGGTCAGGAAAATGACTCCGACATCTTCAAGACCTTCCGTTACTTCTTCTGGGGCGGCGGTCTGAGCGTCTCTATCGACAGCTTCAAGCTCGTGTATATGTGCGACGGCCCGGCCAACGATTATCTGGCCCGCGCCAAAGAGTACACTCCCGGCACCACGGTCATCGGCAACAACGAATACGCCCGCGTCGAATCCGGCGAAAGCACCGATGAGCTCTACTCCATCTGGTACACCTTCAAGGCTGAAAACAACATGGGCCTGCAGGTCACCACTGCCGGCACTTGGGATGAATTCGCCAACGACACCATGATGGGCGTCTTCTCCGCCGAAACGGCCACCCCGACCTT
>JAFYIM010000120.1 GCA_017538635.1 bacterium | reverse complement strand
GGTCGCTGATGGTCGAGCCGCGGAACTCCATCGAGCAATAGGTGGCGCCGTCCGAGCCGATCCTGCCGATGGAAGTCAAAATTATGTCTTTCCCCATGACGCCCTTCGGGAGCTTGCCCTCGAAGAGGAACAAAAGGGATTTGGGAACTTTCAGAAGGAATTTGCCGGTCCCCAATACGAAGCCAGCGTCAGTGTTGCCGACGCCCGTAGAGAACTCGCCGAAAGCGCCGTAGGTGCAGGTGTGCGAGTCGGTGCCAATCGCCAGTTCTCCGGGACGGCAGTGGCCGCCCTGGGGGAGGCCGACGTGGCAGACGCCGCGGTAGGTCTCGTTGGCGGGATCGTAGAAATATCTGATGCCTTTCCTTTTGGCATATCCCCTGAGAAGGTCCACGTTCCTAATGGAAGCGGGATCTTTGGTGAAAATGAAGTGGTCGGGGATAAGGATGACTTTTTCCTTGTCGAAGACAGGGGCGTCGCTGCCGAACTCCCTTTCCATGATGGCAAAGGAGGGGGGACCGCAGACGTCGTGGGTCATCACGAGGTCAACGGAGACCCAAACGGTCTCGCCCGGCGTGACGGAAGTTCTGCCGGCGTGCTTGGCGATGATTTTTTCAGTGATTGTAAGGCCCATACAAAAGGGATAGTTTTTTAATTACAAGTATTGGACATTATACTCTTAGGCCCTTTTTAAGTCAAATAGCCGAAGGGCGAAAGCGGACCTCCCTTTTCTTTGCAAATGCGCGTCTTTTTTGGTATTATGAACAATATGTTTTTACTATCTGAATTCCTAAAGTGGCGTCTTCATTCCGTCTCCATGCAGTTCGAACCCGAGCTGAAAGTCATGGAGGTATCAAGGCTGAAAGGCGGGCATATCAACAGCACCTATCACATCCACGGGATGATGAACGGGCGCTACGACGACTTCGTTCTGCAAAGGCTCAATACCAAGGTCTTCACCGAGCCCGACAAAGTCATGAGCAATATCGGCCGCGTCTGCCAGCACCTGAGAAAGAAAGTCCGGGAAGACAAGTCGGTCAGGATCATCCCGTTGCAGTTCCGAGCCGCCAGCGACGGCCGCTACTTCTTCATCGACGACAACGGCGAGTTTTGGCGCGTAATGGAATATGTGAAAGGCGGTTTCTCCGTCGATCACGCCGAAACGGTGACGCAGGCCTACGAGACCGGCAAGGCTTTCGGCGAATTCCAGTACCTCTTGAACGACATTCCGGGCGGACCTTTGGAAGTGACGATTCCCAGGTTCCACGACACGGTCTTCCGTTTCGAGCAATTGGAAGAGGCTTTTAAAAACGACGCCGCCGGCAGAGCCGCCTCCGTAAAAGAAGAGATGGATTTCTGTTTTGCTAGGAAAGACACGATCAGCTGCGTATTGGACGGCATCGCGGACGGAAGCATCCCGGAAAGGGTGACGCACAACGACACCAAGATCAACAACGTGCTTCTGGACTCCAACGGGAAGAGGCTCTGCGTCATTGATTACGACACATTGATGCCAGGCTCCTCTCTGTACGACGTGGGCGACTGCGTGCGCTCCACTACCAGGACGGGCGACGAGGACGAACGCGACCTCGACAAGATCAATATGGACATCTCCCTTTTCGAAGGGCTCGTGAGAGGATACATTTCCGCGACCAAGAACATCCTTTCCGAAAGGGAGAAAGAGCTCCTTTATTTCTGCGGCAACCTCATCACCTTTGAGATCGGACTCCGCTTCCTGGCGGACCATCTGAACGGCGACGTCTATTTCCAGACGGAAAGGGAAAACCACAACCTGGACCGCGCCAGAGTGCAGTTCAAGATGGTCAGATCCATGGAGGATCAGAAGGACGCGATGCGCAAAATAGTGGACGAGCTTTTAAAAGAGAAATAAAATTAAGGAAAATATATGGCAAAGAAAACGGAGAAAAAACTGTTTTTAGGCGTGGACATCGGCTCCACGACGATAAAAGCCGTGATCCTTACCGAGGAAGGCAAGGTCATGCACTCCATGTACCAGCGCACCGTGCCGAAAAAGGACGCGAAGCTTGCCTGCACTGGCCGCTGCTCCAATTGCGGGCAGTGCAACGTGGGCGCTCTCTCCAAGACGATCGTCGACTTCCTAGCCTCCGTTGGCAAGACGCAAAACGACATCTCCTGCACGATCGTAACTGGCAGCCAGGTCGTCGATGAGCTTCACAGATTCCTTAACTTTGACTATTTCGTTTCCGAAGTGACGGCGCACGTTTCCGGCGCCCGCCATTATTACCCCGACTGCAAAGCGATCCTCGACGTCGGCGGCCAGGACAGCAAGGCCATGCTCTACAATCCGGAGATGAACATCTGGACTTCCAAAATGAGCGGCATCTGCGCGGCCGGCACCGGCGCTTTCCTTGATTCCGTCTCCGCAAAACTGAACGTGCCGATTACCGAGATGGCCCAGAAGTGCAACTTCGACTCCGACCTGGAAGTCAGTTCGGTCTGCGCGGTCCTCGGCGCCACCTCTATCAACAAATTCAAGAACCGCTATCCTCTGGGCGACGTTATCGCGGCGGCCTGCCGCGCGCAGGCCAGGACGATCATGTCCGGCGTCGGCGAACTCTTTTTGAATTATCACGGCGACATAATCTTCCAGGGCGGCGTGGCCTACAACAGGGCCGTGGCCTACTACCTGAAAGAGATAACCGGCTGCAACATCATCATCCCGGAATTTCATCCTGTTATGGGCGCTCTGGGCGCTGCGGTTTTGGCCAGGCAGTACGACTCCCTGCGGGGCAAGGTCGAGCCTCCCAAGACCGTCGAAACAAAACGCACCGGCATCACGATTCCGGAATTCAAGAATTTTGTGGACGCCGTCACCGATCCCAACCTCAGAAGGGAAGCGATGCGCGTTTTCGACAACGTCGCGAAAGTCAAGGGTGAAGACGGAAACAGCAAGCTCACCTTCCCGGAGATCAGCAAAGTCAAAGAGACACTTCAGAGCGAAGAGCTGAAGAAGACACTGGAAAGTTTCACTGACAAGCTTTTCGATCGCGCGCTGGTGAACAAATCGACGGCCATGCGCACGCAGATGACTCGCCACGAATTTTTCTCGAAAGGAAAGGAGCCCCTGGTCTGGCGCAATCTTTTCTTCCCTTCGGAGATATTGGCCGCGCTAGGCGTCCGTTCCCTGACGCTGGAAACTTACGCCGCCCTGAAGGGCAGCAACCAGAAACGCCTCAGGAGATGCTTCGACCACGCGGCCTGCAAAGGCTTCTCCGGCGAGACCTGCTCGTTTTTGAGAGTGCTGGAAGGCGACCAGAATCTGCCGCACGCCGATTTCACCGTGACGACCAGCCAGCCCTGCCAGCAGGGTGAAAGGATCTTCGCGGACCTTGTCAGGTCTAACTGCTCATCCTCCAGCAGCCGCTTCTATACGCTGCATACTCCCGGCCGCGGCGGCGAATCAGCCATCAGGACCATCGCCGAAGGCCTCAAAGAATCCGTCGCGGCTATGGAAGACGCCCTTGGCATCAAGATGGATCCCGACAGACTGGCGGAAGCCTGCGTGCTTTCCAACAAGGCCAGGGACCTGGCCATCAAGTGCAACCAGATCCGTTTCACCAGCCCTCCTCTTATCCCTGGCACGGAAGCCGTAAGTTACGCCAACATCTTCTCGCAGCTCTGGGGCAAACAGGAGATGGTCGATCTTCAGCAGGTCTTTTTGGAAGAACTTTTGGAGCGCAAGAAAGAAGTCGAGAAGCACACGCATATCGACGAGACGCACCGCCTCCTCTGGCTGCATCTGCCGCCTTTCTACAGCCAGCGCACCATGACTTACCTCGAGCAGACCTGCCATGCGCCGGTCGCCTTTGAGGAAGTGAACTTCGTCGGGTGGGAAGAACTCGATCCCAACGATCCCTACACGAGCCTGGCCAGGAAACTGCTGACGGTCGGCTTCCTCGATCCCGAGGTGCGCGTCAACAGGATCAAGCAGCGGGCCAACACCGCGAAGATCACGGGCGCCGTCCTTTACAACCACATGTTCGGACGCTGCTCTATGGCTGATTCCAGCTTCATCAAGTATTTGAGACAGTCGCTTACCGAGATCGGCATCCCGCTTCTTGTCCTCGACGGCGACTGCCTTGACGAGACCACCGACCCCTGCAGCACGCTGACCAAGATCAGCGCCTTTACGGAAGCTTTGAACCTCAACAAGTTCGGAAACATTTTCGGACCGATCAGGAAATAGGAGAACTTATGGAAGAGAAGCAGAAAATCACCTTGCCCTGGTACGTGATAGTCGGCTTAATGGTCGTTCTGTCCGTCATAGCTCTTATTCTCTTCGCCCGGCCTTTGGACACAAGGCTGCATGACGGCGAAACGATTCCCCCCGAGGCCATAACCGGCCCCTCGAAAGATTGAAACTTTTGTAACCCTAATTTAGGAGAAATATTATGAACAGCTCAGCCCTGAAAGCCAAACTGGAAGCCAAAGATCCAAGCGTTTTGGAAGTTCTTCTCAACGTCAACGCCCAAGCTAAGGACGTGGCGGAGGAAGCCAGACAAAGACTTATCAACGCCATTACCGTTTATGAAAAAACTTTCGCTTCCGAGGAAGTGGTAGTGGTCCGCGCTCCGGGCCGCGTCAATCTGATCGGCGAGCACACCGACTACAACGGCTTCCCCGTAATGCCTATGGCCATTTCCAGAGACATGCTCATCGTGGCCGGCGCCAGTAAGGACAACGTCATCAGCTTCGCCAACGTCATCCCTTCTTTCCAGGGCGGTTCCTTTACGATCGAGCGCAACATTCCGCCTTACCAGGGCGGCGACTGGGGCAACTACATCAAGAGCGCCACGCAGGGATTGATTGATTTCTGGGGAACCGAGGACGGTCTTCAGGGCCTGAAGATGGTAATAGACGGCAACGTGCCTCTGGCCAGCGGCCTCTCTTCCTCCGCCGCCTTCACTGTCGCGGCCGCCGAAGCGATCCTCGCCATCAACGGCAGGACGATCGATCCGGTCGTTCTTGCGGAAGTCATGGCTAAATCTGACCACTATGTCGGAATGGCAAGTGGCGGCATGGACCAGTCCATCTCCATTCTGGGCCAGGCCGGCAAATGCCTGAAGATCGACTTCTATCCCATCAGAACGAAGCTCGTGACGCTGCCCAAGGAAGCCGACATCCTGGTCTGCCACTCCCGCGTTAAAGCCGCCAAGGCCGGCAACGCCAGGATCGCTTACAATATGCGCACGGTCGAATGCCGCATCGCTTACATGCTGCTGCACAAACTGGCCGGCAAAGCGGGCGCCAAGGAGCCCACGATGCTCTACGATTGGTTCGCCAATGAGACCGACGGCTTCGACGACGCTCTCAACAGAATCGAATCCGCTCTGGTTGATGAAGGCTACACCGTGAAGATGATCGCGGACGCTTTGGGCGTTTCGGAAGAATACGCCGCCAAGGAAGTCTGCCTCACCAAGACCGGCGAAGTGATGCCCGAACCGCAGGGCGGTTTCCAGGTCAAGAAGAGAGCCAGACACGTCATCAGTGAGGCCCGCAGAGTGGAAGACTCCATGGCGCTTCTGAACGGCGACTCCGAGAACAAAGCCGAGGCTTTCGGCCTCTTGATGGATCAATCCCACGCCAGCTGCCGCGACGATTACGAGATCTCTTGCGAAGAGCTGAACGCCCTGGTGGAAGCCGGCAAAGCGGCCGGTTCCTACGGCTCCAGATTGACAGGCGCCGGCTTCGGCGGCTGCACGGTGCACCTTATCCCGAAAGGCAAGGGAGCTGAATTCATCAAGAAGATCCACGAGGCTTACTACCTCCCGCACGATCTTGACGGCTACGCCGATAACCAGTACCTCTTCGCTCCCGCCCAGGGCGCCGGAGTGCTCTTCAAATAATGACGACATTCGACGCCATATTTGTCGGCCTCATCCAGGGGCTGACGGAATTCATTCCGGTCTCCAGCTCCGGGCATTTGGCCGTGGCGAAGTTCTTCGTGCCGATCCGCGACATCGACCTCAATTACATCGTCCTTTTACACTTCGGGACGGTCTTGGCGATCTTCGCGGCGCTCTACAAGGACATCTGGATTCTTATAAGGGATTTCTGCAAGGGTGAGAAGTACGCGCTCTATTTCGCGCTTCTCATCCTTATCTCCATGGTGCCTGCCGCCATCGTAGGTTTCACATTGGACGATGTCCTGGAAAGGATCTTCTGTGAAGAAGGCATAAAGATCGGCAAGATGCCCTTGGAGCCCTACAGACTGATAGGCCTGGCTTTCATCGCCTGCGCCTACTGGGTGCTCACTCCCGCCGACAAGATCCTGAAAGCGCGCAACAGTCTTCCTCCCGAAGAGAAGGAAGAGCAGGAGAAAACGTTGAAAGGCTTGGAAGAGATGACCTGGAAGGACGCGCTTTGGATCGGCGTTGCTCAGGCGGTAGCCGTTATCCCTGGTCTTTCCAGGAGCGGCAGCACCATCTACGCCGGCCTCCTTTGCAAACTGAAAAGCGAAGCGGCCGCCCGCTTCTCCTTTTTGATGTCCATTCCCGTCATTCTGGGCGCGGCTTTGAAGGACTGCCTCTCATCTGAGTTCAGATCCCGCCTGGCAGTTTCCTGGCACAACGGTGATGGCACAGCACTGGTCCAGGTGATAGGCATATTAGTCGCCGCAATTTCGGGCTACTTTGCTATTCTGCTCCTTCTGAAGATGGTCAACAAATACAACTTCCATCCCTTCGTAGTCTATCTCTGGATCATCGGATTAGTCTGCATCGCTTCATAAAATACTAAAGAAAAGGCCGGATCAATAATCCGGCCTTTATTGTTTCTATGACAAAATACCTTTCGACAGTAAACGTGTTTTTCCTGCTTTTAACGGCTTTTTACACTCAGTTTGCCGCTTCCGGCGAGCTTGTCAAAAAGGATTATCTGAACACATATGAAATGCCTGTTGTTATAAAAGTTCCCTATTACGAAAAAGGCGCAAGGGAACCAGTGGAAATAGAATTGACCTTGCAGCCGGGGGACCTCTACAAAAGCAGATCGGGAAAAAACGGCCTTGTTTACGAAAAGTACGGCATCATTGAAAAAACTTTCGCGGAGTTTATCAAAAAGGAAAGGCCCGCTCCGGCCGTCAAAGCTCTCGACATCAGGGATAAAATTAACAAAAGGTACGAAAAATACCTGGAAGGCCTGAAATCAGAAAAAATGCCCAAGGATTGGGTCGAACTGTATCGCGAAGAGATCCCAAGAAAATTGGATTACTTCGAACGCACTATTAAGAATTATTTGGAATGGCAGGCGAAAGGATCCTACGTAGAACGTGAATTAAAAAAAGCGAGATCTGACCTTGCTTTTTACCAAAGCATTAGACATAGAACAGACGATCTTGAAGATCCTGCATCTGATCCGGATCAGGACGGACTCGACAACCGCACGGAATATGCCAGGGGCACCCATCCTTTGCTCAAGGATTACGTTTCAGCCTATCCCAAGTACTATGAGGTGGTCTATGACCACAGCCCGGTGGTCACCGGCACTTTCTACCTTGTAAACACTTTCAACAAATCCGTCACGGTCGATTGGGACAACTTGCTGAGCCGTTTTTCGGATTTTTATAAGCTGAACATTAGCATAAACGGCCAGCCCGCTCCGGAAATCATTAATCTTCCTCCTGCTTCCACTAACAGGTTAGACTGTTTCTTCAATGCGGAAGCCTTCCCCAGATTTTTCGACGAGGCCTATAAGATTGATTTTTTTGACATCACAAACGAATTTGACAACGCCCACTTCAGCGTAAGATTCCACACCTACGAAGACAACAGCCGGCCCTTGATCAGTCCGAAGATCGTAAAACCGGAAAACGGCTCGCTATATTCTTGCAACGATGAGATTGCTTTCAGTTGGGAAGAACCGGAAGGAAAAGCAATGAAGAAGGATCGCAACGAAAGAATGCATTATAAGCTTCAGTTCATAGATCCTTTCGGCGTGAAAGGAGAAAGGGATGTCAGCAAAAGCGGGAACGCTTTTGTGAAAAGGCACCAGAACTTCAAGGCTAACGAACTTGAACCAGGAACCTACTTCTGGAGAGCCAACAAGCAGGACCGCTTCCACGCTCCCGTAAGCTCGGATTGGGGCTGGTTAGCTATTGGAAGGGAAATCGCTCCGGAAAAGCCGAAAGGAAAAGGAAGTGATTAAGCTTGCGTTCAGGGACACAATGGGGCCGAAGTTGTATTTGCGACTGTTGGGAAAAAATACGACCTTCCAATCCAAATGCGTTCGAATTTAAATTCGCATTTCCTGAAATCCTTGCTTGAAAATCAGGAAGTTTTTTTCAAAGCAACGGAGCATATTCCCCCAATTGTTTTCACATCAAAGGTGTTTTTGAAAAGGATTGATTTCAAATATCCCATATATTGCGAAACCTATCCTAGATACAAATGGTTTGACGATTATTGGCGTTTTGCAAGAGATGTTAATATCGAAGTGATAGGCGATCCTGCTCCCGGATTGAAAACAGGCGGCATACCCTTTTGCACTAATTATTTTACCAAGGCCGAGACTACAGCTTTGGGCTTTTTTGGCAAGCCGACACAGGCTGGTAAGTTTACCAATATGGTTGTGCTTGTTGAGAAGGACATTGTAATCACTAATAAGCATATTTTCGTGATAAAAAAAGATTTAGATTAAAAAAAGACCGGGCTTGCGT
>JAFYIM010000119.1 GCA_017538635.1 bacterium | reverse complement strand
TACGCGCGGTTGAATTTTTCCTTCGGCTGCCTGCAGCGCGGGCAGCGCCAGTCGGCCGGAAGATCCTCGAACGGGACGCCGTCGTGTTCGGCGGGATCGTACACGTAGCCGCAGACGGAGCAGATGTATTTGCCGGTCGGGGTCTTGAAGACGATTTCCCCCGGAGGAATTACTTCCGGCGGGTTGCTGAGGTCAACGACGCGCTTTTGCGCAAGGCTTTCCAGCGCTTCAGGCGTATGGGTGCCGAGATAAACGGTAGGACGGGCGCTGCAGAAGGCGCGGACGCGGTCCAAGGTCTCGCGCGCGGCGGCTAGATCCTCGAACACGACGGAAAGCCTGTTCTCATAAAGCGCGACATCGGTGTAGGTCACATCGCCGTGGATGAGGTAGAAGAGTCCGTCCGTCTCGACGGCGACGATACAATTGCCCTTGGTGTGGCCAGGCGCGGGAAGGTACGTAACGCCCGGAGCAACCCGCTGGGAAGCCGGGAATTCGTAATATGGGCCGTCGGAGAAGGTCGCCACGGTCGGATTAAAAGGCTTGATCTCGTCCGCCTCGGCTTCAGCAGCGGAGCAGATGATCTGGGCGTTCGGAAACGCGCGCAGTTCGCCCGTGTGGTCGGCGTGCTTGTGGGTGATGAGGATCTTCGAGACCTGTTCCGGCTTGTAGCCTAGATCGGCCAGCGCTTCTAAGTAGGTCTTGATCTTTGAGCCGATGTAGATCCCTGCGTCAGGATCAGCCGCCATATCGGGGTATTCGGCGGGAAGCCCCGTATCGACGAGGATGACCTCGCTGCCGGTGTCGATGACCCAGTTCTGGAGGCAGGAACGGTATTTTACCGCAGGGTCGAGACCTTCGGCGCCCTCGCCGCCAAGGGCAAACGGACGTGTCATGAAACCGTTATCGTTGAAACGTACTGGCTGGATTTTGATGCTCAAAATTGTAGCTCCTTTTATTAAATTTTACTCTAAACTATTCTATCATTTGTTTCAGGCGTGATAACTGTTGTTGCACATGTGGGAAAACCCCTTGGGCGTTTTGTATTTCTGTTTGAAGTTCATTGGCTTGGTTCCTTTATTTCTTGAAGACTTTTATGCCGTTGAGCATGTTTCGTATATTGATGGCGGTACGTGACATTGCGTGGTAGGCGGGATAGACGTCGCCATGATTGCAATTCCCCCTCTTTCCTTTTTTTCCTTACGGTTTGTTTATTTCCCGCAGAACGCGGCAGGGACTGCCGACGGCGACCACATTCGGCGGGATGTCTTTGGTGACGACGGAGCCCGCGCCTATGACCGCGCCGTCGCCTATCGTCACGCCGGGAAGGACAATGACGTTGGCTCCGATCCAACACCCGTTTCCGATTATGATCGGTTTGGCGCAGGTGCGCCAGCGGTATTCTTCGCTCGCGGGATCCCAATCCGGCGTCAGACGTTCCGCAAGTTCCACAGGATGCGCCGCGGTGGTCAAATGGACGCCCGGCGCTATTAGCGTGTCGTTGCCGATCACGATCTTGTTGCAGTCGATGAAGGTGCAGTTCATGTTGATCGACACGTTGGAGCCTACGCTTATGTTCGTGCCGAAACCGCAGGTGAAGCCGTCCCCCACCGTAACGTTGTCGCCTATGGACGCGAACATCTCCTCCAGAAGCTTCCTTCTGCCAGCCCGGTCTGAATAAGGAGTGGCATTGTAAAGCCTGCACAATTCCGAAGCCCTCGCCTTCCCTTTGATGAAGTACTCGTCATGGCAGTTGTACAACTCGCCAGCCATGCATTTCTCAAGTTCTGTTTTCATATGGTTTTATTTTTTTACGCTTTGTGTATGCGCATGCGTGTTATGGGTTCGGTAAAAAACAAACTTTCCGAGATTGCGGTTTGTCGTTCATTATCGCTATCTCGCCGTGAGTCTCAACCCGATCATGCCGATAATTATCGGCAACAAGAATGATCCAGCTCATTTTTCAGAGATCCTTTCAGCAGCGAATTCTTCCAGGGCCTTGACGTTCTCCCTGATCGTGGCGCCGGTGAAGGCCTTGGGAGGAAGCACTGTGGCTTTGTCGCCGATGAGCTCCGCGAAATCTTTCCCAAGGTTCTGCATTCCGCCGCTGCCGTGCGTAAGGAAGAGGCAGACTCTCTTGCCCTTCAGATCGTCAAGATTCTTTTGGGCGAAGGTCCGGGCGGGCGGGGCCAGCGTCCCCCACCAGTTCGGGGTGCCGATGAAGACAAGCTCGTACTTCTTGAGGTCCAGTCCTTCTATCGGTTTTATGGGCCTTTCCAACTTTCCCTTGCATTCGTCCTTGGCTTCGTCACAGCAAGTCTTGAAGTCCGTGCTGTAAGGTTTTTCCGGCGTGATCTCGAAAAGGTCGGCGCCGACTTTCTTAGCGATGGTCTCGGCGGCGAAACGCGTGTTGCCGTCCGGACTCCAGGAGAAATAGATGACAGCGGTCTTGCTTCCCGTTTCGTTCTCGCCGTTCACGGCCTTCAGGTAGGCTTCGTCATCCACAGGCTCAAGCCATTCGTTGGATTGCTCCATGCCAGGGACTTCCAGCGCGATATGCTGGAACCAGGAATCGGGAGCGGCGCCGTGCCAGTGCTTCACTCCGGCGGGGATGTTCACCGTAACGCCCGGCGTCATTTCCACGGCGGGCTTGCCCTCTTCCTTGTAGAAGCCGCGTCCGGCTGTGCAGATTAAGATCTGGCCGCCGCCTGTTTTAGCCTTGTGAATGTGCCAGTTATTGCGGCAAGCCGGCTCGAAGGTCACGCCGAAAGCAGGCACTTGTTCTTTGGTCAAACTGTAAAGATAGCTTTTGCCTGTGAAGTATTGGGCGTAGGCGTCGTTGGGTTCGCCCACCGGAATGGGCGACCAGTTTTCGGGGAGATCTTTGGGATCGTATTTCATATCGTTAATGTCAACTCTTTTTGTTGAAGGAGGATTCGTTCCATCAAGGGATATTAGTTTGTAAGCTTTTTTCCCGTAGCCGAGTTTCTCGGCGTGGTCGAGAATATGCGGGCCAAGCTGCTTTTCCATGCGTTCCCTCAAGGAAGCGCTCTTCTCCGGGTCGGAAGCGTAAACGAGATCCACGCAGGCTTTGTCAAGCGCCACTGGGTCAAGGGAGGCGAGGATGCCGACGTCCGCCATCTCGGGTTTGGCCGGATGCCCGTTGCAGTCGCAGTCGATGGAGATGTTGTTCATGACGCTGATGTAAACGGCGCGGTCGCCCATGAAATCGACCACAGCGCCGGCGGCCTCGGCCATGGATTCGATGAAATCTTTTTGGGGAGTCTCAGCTATTTTTTCCCACATCTTGTCAAGGTCGTCCGTGCGGCCGGCGGTATGGATCCTGGATTTTCCCCTGCTGGAGCCGCAGCCGATGGAGAGGTTCTTCAGCGCGCCGCCGAAGCCGCCCATCTGGTGGCCCTTGAAGTGGTTCAGGATGACGAAGCCGTCGTAGTCTTTGAGGGCCGCGCCTATAAGATCGTTCTTAAGATGCACGGAGCCTTTGGGCGTCGGTATTTCCGTTTCCTCAAATTCATCCATAATGACGACCTTGGCGATTGCGTTGAAGCCGTGGTCCTCTATGGTCTGCCTGTGGTCGGAAGTTTTCATGCGTTTTCCCGCATAGGCGGTGTTGCACTCCACGATGTCGCCTTTTAAGCTTTGGACGAAATCGCCGATGAGCTCAGGATGGAGGTAGTGGTTGTTGCCCGCTTCTCCGGTGGAGATCTTAACGGCAACCTTTTTCCCCTCCAAGGGGCGGTTCAGCGCCTTATAGGCCTTCATAAGGCCATTGGGCGAAATGTCGTGGGTGAAGTAAACTTCAGCCGGTTCGCTTTCGGGTTTCACAACCTTGGTAGTCGCGATACCATTTGTGGCAACAGCGACGGCCAATAAGGCTAGCAATAGTTTTTTCATAAATCTCCTTTATGATTTGTTATTTTGATTTTTTAGTCAAATACGGTTCCAGCAAAGCGGCGAGCTGAACTTTCGCAAGGCGTTCGACCCATTCTTCCGGAACGAATTCCGCGTCGCTCATGCACCAGCAGGTCATCATGCCGTACAATTGGCAAAGAAAAAGCCTGACCAGCTCTTCCACAGGCGTGCTTTTTTTCAAAAGCCCTTCTTTCACGGCGTCGCTGAAAAAAGCTCTCAGATGCTTCAGGTCGTAGGGATATTTACCTCCGCACATTTCTCCTGGCGCCTCCTTCGGGTCGATGACTTCCCTCACCCACTGGCGGCAGAGCTCTATTCCCCCGCAGGTGACGCCCTCCATGAAGCCTTTGAAATAGACGGTCAGTTTTTCCGTAAGATCGCCTTTGTGCTCCCTGGCCATGCGGTCAACTTCCTTGAACCATTCGCTGCAGCACTCGAAAACTATCTCTTCTTTCCTTTTGAAGTAAACGTAAAAAGTGCCTTTCGCGACGC
The DNA here is from genome assembly GCA_017538635.1 of bacterium. The sequence continues at coordinate 499 of JAFYIM010000119.1, read as the reverse complement.
CGCAGGCTTTCGTGATGTCCTCCACGGAAACGTTCTGGAAGCCTTTCTCCTCGATCAGCCGGCAGCCGGTCTCGTAAATTTTCCTGCGCGTTTCCTTAGCCTCTTGTTGCCTTTTGTTCATAAGCAATGCCTTTTATTAAAAGTTCAGGAACATTTTATCATTTTAATGACCGCAAGTCAATGACCTAAAGTCAGTGGAGTAAGATAAAAAACGCCCGCGGGAGAGCGCGGTGCGGAATTTGCTAAAATAGGACAAAGGTTTGATAATAACCGCAACCACGGTAAACTTATGCGTATCAAAAATTTTTTCCTGATCCTGACGCTGGTCTTCTGCGCCGGTATAGCTTACGCCAAGGGTGGCGGGAAGCTTAATATCCAAGTCAACTCCGATTACGATTTCCCAATTGAGGGCTGCGTATTTTCCGTTTATGCCTCGGGCGGAGACACGCCTGTCTGCTTTTTGCGCACAGACGGTGACGGCAAGGCCACAAGCAAAAAG
>JAFYIM010000118.1 GCA_017538635.1 bacterium | reverse complement strand
TGAAGTTTATTATCCGCAGACATACATAGCCCCTGGTCCGGACCCTGCCGTTACTCAGGTTGTCGCCCAGGTCGCAGTTAAGCTTTCTCCCGAAGAATACGCCCGCGCCAAAGAGGAACTGGTGCGCCGCAGCAAAGAGCTTGCTGAAGCTGAGAAAAGGGTCCAAAAGCTCAAAGAAGAGTATGATGAAGAAGCTCTTGAATACGCGGAGATGAGGTATAAGCTGGCCAAGAGTAAATGTAATGAACTCAGCGCTAAGATAAAATCTGCAGACCTTTGGGAAGAAGAGCAGAGAAACAAAGCCAAAAAGAAAATCGAGAAGCAGAAAGTTGTGGAGACCCACAAGGCGGATACTGCAAAGTATTTTCACTTGAGAAAAGTGATGAAAGGCGCGAACCTTGCCGTTGAAATGATGAATTTTCTCGGCGACATCACCGTGACCAACCATTTCCCCTGGCCGGACGCCTCCATAAAAGTTTACATAGTCAACGACAAAGCGGTCTACAAGAAACTTAAAACAAAGCCCCCCTTGATCTGTCCGGTTGAAAACATCTGTATGGACAAAAAAGGGAGGGAAATGCTTGTTTTTGTCGATGCCAAAACCACCAACAGTTTCCAGGCGGCCTTCAATTATACGATATGTGGACAGGCCTTCGATGAGTTTATGGAACTTGTGACTTTCAAGGAGGGAGCCGGAGACGTCGTAAGAGTCGGCTACTGCGCCAATTTGGCCAAACTGAACGTCGTGACGACCGTCGACGGTGATTATGATCTCCCTGTGTTGGAGGAGAAGAAGCTTTTCCTGGCTTCCCAAATGATAGATCCAAGCGCCATTGACAGCCGGGAGAGGTGTCTGTATTACCTCCGCCAGGCCAAGGCTTTCACCAAGCCGCTAACTGACCTGGGCGATTCGGAATTCACAACGTTTTTGAAGAACGCAAAGGGCGGGAATTCCAGAATGCGCCGGAATTTCGAGCTTATCAGGCTCCCTAAGGAATGGGGCGACGGCTTCGACACTTTCTGCATGAGGCTTCATGAACAAGCCTTCCTGCCGCTGACAAAAAGCAAATAAGCTTATTTGTCGCGCCTTTGCCCGTCACACCAGATTTCGTTGTTCTGAAAGTCGAAAGTTTTTGGCGATATGGAGGTTTTGCCTTTGGAAAATATCGTGTTGCCAACGGCCTTGGTTTTGAATTTGGCGGAGTTGACGTTTCCCAAGAAGGAGGCGTGAGCGGGGTTGCTGAGGTCGCTGATGATCGTTCCGCCCGCAAAAAGAGAATCGTAGGCTTCATTGCAGCTCAAACTGCCGATATGCCCGTTTTCATTGGCGACAGTTTCCACTATTCCCTCGTAGGAGAACACGGTGGGGTAGTGAAGTTCGGAAATACCTTGGCTGTCAGCCAGGACCGCTATCTTTGGCTTAATGTCCAAAAAGAGTTCCGGCGAGCCTTTCCTAAGGATCCTCAAAGTAAGGTTCGTTATTATGATAGAGCTTGCTTTGCCGAAGTAGAGTTTTTCTTCAGACGGCTGCCAATTTATTTTGCCAGAGAAGCTTTCGGAACCCGTTACGTTTATTTTGGAAAATCCCGTGCACTCATTCGTTCCATCCGTCAATATTACGTGCCAGGCCCTGTCTTTGTTGGGGAGATAGATCTCGTAGGAGGATTCAGCCACCAGGTTGCTGACTGTGAAGGGCATTTCCAACAGAGCGTTGGTTGAAACTTCCGCGGTCAGATCCATATACACTTCCGGCATGTTGTAGTCGAGTATTTGGCCGGAATATCCGGCGCGCGCTGTGCAATTTTTTATGACTCCGTAGGGAAGCGATTTGTTGGAGGAGACTTTGATCTTGGAGAGGTTTCCTTGGCAAGTCAATATGCTGTCAACGATATCGGCGTCTTTTACAGAGATGGTCCTTGCGAAAAAGTTGGTATATTTGAGATTTGTTTTGTTGTAGTCGCGGATGGCAAAGTAAGCGTTCCTTATGCCGCATTCGCTTCTTTCCAGAGGATAGGCCGAAGCTGTTTTGAATCCGGTGACACTGAAGGTCTTGAGGAATTTGGAGCGTATCATTCCGCCGAGGAATGCGCCGCCTTTTATTTTCACGCTTTTCAGGCCGTCAAGCAGTGAAACGATATCGGCGTTCACCACGCCTCCGTAACATTTGGCTTCCTTGGTGTATTTATCTTTCACGATCTGGGAGGAGACAGTGAATTTCTTCATGTTATCGTTTGACTGGATCAGGCCGTGCGTGCCTCCGACACTGGAGTCAAAGTAAAGGTTGCCGCCCTTGATGGAAGCGCTTTGCAGTTGGTCTTTCACGATAAGGTCGGCCCAGATATTGCCGCCCCAAAATTCAGTTCTTTGCTTTTCCTTGTTCTGGAAGACCTTGCCTTTTACGCTGAACTTTGCAACCCGTCCTTTAATCCTCATCATTCCTCCGGCGCCTTGATTTGAGCCGAGGTCGCCGCCCTTGATGTTAAGAGTGCGTACGTTGCCTATTATGGTTACGTTCTGAACGAAGCCGGCATGGTCCAAGCCAGGCGGGAAGGTTACGTCGAGCGTCTTAAGAATGCCGTCGCAGTATATCTCTCTAATTTTAACGTTTTGGGGAGTTTTAGAGTATTTTTTTTGCGGAGCAACCGTCAAAGTACCGTGGACGTAAGTGGCGCCGGCGTCGGTTATCCTTATGTCCCAGATATCGGACCCCATGACCGGCACAACCTCCAGCATTCCGTTCCCAAAATAAGTGGCTTTCATGTTGCCGAATGGAACCGACTGCTGCCTTTCTTTCCTTGCAAAAAGAGTTAAGGAGCCGAAAACTATGAGAATCAGGAGGGAAGCGCTGATTTTACGCATTATTAATCCTTTGTTTTTTAGTTGCTTTTTACTCGTGAACCTCCGATCCAAACTTCGTTCTTTTCGTAATCGAAATCTTTATTCAGTTTGATCTTCTTTTTGGAATAGAGGCGATTGCCATATGTTTCACCAATCGTTTTGAAAGAGTTCAGGCAGCCAAGGTAGGTGGCGTGTTCCGAAGTGTCGTCGCTGGAGAAGAGCACTCCGCCGGCAAAGAGACTGTTAACTGCGCTTTGGCACTTTAAGGAGCTGAATTTACCCGGAAAAGCTTTCCGCAGTGGAGTGTTGGAAAAGCCGGAAAATATGAAGTTCGTCATGGCCACTTCTCTAGCCTGCTGCATGACTTCCAATTTCAAGGACAGTTCTCTGTGACGGACAGGAGCCGAACCGTAGGCTACTCTGATCTTGATGTTGGTCAAAGTTATGAAGGAGATGCCGCTGAAGTCAAAATCGCCCAGGGCGGGGTCCCACACGAAGACGCCTGAAACAGAGTTTGTGCCGTTAACGGACCAAGAATCGAAATTAGAGAAAGTTTCGTTGAACTCGTTGGATATGAAACAATCCCAGGCGAGGCCGCGGGAAGATATGCTGATATATGAGACGCTTTCCGCAGGGAGATTGGTGATGGAAAACGGCAGTGTGAAAACGCAGTTTGTGCCGGCTGGCAAAATGCCGTTATGAGGGGCTTTGGCGTAAATGACGGGGGTGGGAATGAAGTTGCAGTCGTAACCGATTCCCGCATAAACGGAGCTGTTGGAGATGAGACCGCCACTCCCGCTTTTATCAGCGCTGACCTTTAATCCTTTCAGGTGGCCGTTGGAAGATATGAGAGAATTTTTTACGTTGGCGGAGCGGAAAGAGCAGCTCCCCAGGTTATAGCTCGTGAAATTGTCCGAATTGGTTTCGCTGATGGTTCGGATAGAAGCGTTCATTAAGCCGTATGCCTCTTTTGGCATAGGCAACGCCGAGGCTTTAGAACTTGGACCGCTAAATTTAACACTCTTAATTTTTGGGGATTTGATTAGTCCGTTGTACCAGCCTCCGCCGGAAACGACCAAGGAATTCAGGGATTCGGTGGCGGTAAGGTCGGCGCTGGCAAATCCTCCGAAGGAGGAGACAAGGCCAGCTCCGTCTTTTAAGAGGTAGGCTTTCAAGGAAAATTTCTTAACGCTTCCCGCCACGTTGAAGCAGGCCAAGCGCTGATTCTCCAGCTTGGGGAGGAAGGAATAGTTGCCGCCCGTAATGAGACAGGAACCGAGGTCGCCCTTGATCTTGACGTCGGCCCAGAGATTGCCGCCCCAGTAGGTCACCTTTCCGCTTTCCTTGTGTTTCAGGCCGGAAAGCTTAAGCTGACCGAGAGAGCCGTTGATGGAGATAAGGCCGTCGCCGCCCTCGTTGGAGCCGAGGTCGCCGCCGGAGACCGTGATGCTTTGCATTCCGCTGCCGACATAGAGATCCTTGAGATATCCGATTCCGTTGGCGCCTGGAGGGAAGGTGATCTTAAGGGAACGTAGGGCTGGCGAGCTGAGACTTCGGATCTTCAGGCAAAAATCGTCGGGATGTTTATCCAAAGGCCGGATAGTCAGAGTGGCTTTGGAGGCCGACGAGGCGTCGTCCACGACCTTAATGTCCCAGACGTCCCATTTACCGCCGTTGCTATAGGGGGAAGCGACGCAATAGCCCTTGCCGCTGTATGTAAGGCGCATGCCGCCAAATAGGACGGTGTCGCTGGAAAAGGCGGTAAGGCTTAGACAAAAGAACAAAATCGAGAGTAGACCTGATCTCATAAGCGTAAAAATCTATGGTTTAATTATATGATTTTATCATAACTCGGAGATTAATTGCTCCCGGGTAGGTCAAGTTGACAATAATTGCGGGTTTTAATAAAATTTCCTTATCTTGTTTGGAAGTGTTTCCAAGCGTTGGAAACTCTTCCTCCCCCAATTAATCAAGGAGTTCACTTATGAAACGTTTACTTCTCCTAGCGCTTCTTTTGGCGCTTTCCTCCTCTCTGATGGCCGATACCCTCTATGAGGAGAATTTCGAGAGCTACGCGGCCGGCACCGAACTGGTTGGCACGGTCGACGGCTGGGCTTTCTTCTCCACCTACGACGGCACCTCCACGGTGGTCGAGAACGAAGGCGGCTTCACCGGCAAATCCCTCAAACTGGCGCAAAAAGACGGCGGTTCTGCGGATTACGACATGATCTTCACGCCGAAGTTCAGCATCAAGACCGACGATCCCCTCAGAAAACTTGTGCGCATCAGCGCCAAGGTGGTCGTGGGCAGCGGCACGGATCTTTTCGCTCTCTACTCCACCAACACCGATACCAACCGCTTCTTCTACCTCAACATGAGCGGCTCGGCCGGCACCATGTCCAGCTATCCCGACGGCGTCAAGTTCACCAACATCTCGAAAAGCGGAGAAGTAAACGAGATCTCGCTTCTGTGGGACAACTACGACCGCTCCGTCAAGGAAGTGACCTGCAACGGCGAAACCCAGCAGTGCAACATCCCCATGTACGGCACGTACTTTGACGGTCAGGCTGTGAGGATGCGTCTTTCCACGCAGTTCTCTTCCAAGCTTGACTGGCCCACCTACTACGACGACATCAAGGCGGAAGAAGAAGACCGCTACGCTGCCCCGCATCTTTTCGTTGACACTAACACCATTACCGTGAAGAAAGCAGCGGCCGGACACCTGACTCTTCAGAACGCCGGTCCCGCGGGCGACATCACCTTCGGCGTGACAAAATCTGCCGGCGCCGACTGGTTGACCGTCAGTCCCAGTAGCGGCACATTCAACGGCACCAAGGATCTGACCTTCTCCACTTCTGGCGATCAGAAATACGCTAGGGCGAAAGTGACCATCGACGCCGGCGACGCCGGAAGCGAAGTCGTCAGCGTTTATTGGATCAACGGCACGGTCTTCTACATGGAAGACTTCGAAGAACCCTTCATCACTTCCGGCAACTTTGACGGACAAGAAGGCTGGATGGTAACGGGCTATTATTGCTCCGACAGCAACAAGGCCGAGGTCGAAACTCCGGATTTTGCCACCAGCCAGTGCCTGCACTCCTACAGGTCCACCGGCGCCGACGGCACCCGCCGCGGCGGCAATCCCCCGAGCCCTCCCATAGAAGGCTGCCCGAACTTCGCCGTGGTGAAAGTCACCGCCAAGATGTACTGGGCTTCCAGTTCCAACGCCGGCCGCATCTACTGGGCGACGCCTTTCACCGCCAAGCCCTACTGTATGAAGATAGCCAGGACCGAAGGCGAGAACACCTTCTACCTCTATCAGATGAAAGACGGCTATTTCTCTCCTCCCTCCGAGTTTGATGGCAAGAAGTTCCCCATGGACGAGTGGTTCACCATTTCCTACACCCTCGACTTCAGAAGCCAGAGAGGCGTGGAACTAACGATCAACGACGTCACGGCCGACATCTCCGGCTATGTCCTCAACGAAGATCTCAAGGCTTTCAGCGGCATCTCCTGGTGCACTGACAAAGCCAACGGTGACAACGATTGGGACGCCAAGTTCTATATTGACGACATCGTCTGCGAATACATCCCCAGAGGCGACGAGCCTATCCTGGCCGTTTCTCCCACCACTATCCACACCGGGCTGACCGCCACCAACACGACGATCTCCATCAACAACGCGGGCGCCGGCAGCTTCGATTACACCGCTTCTCTGGTCGGTTCCGCCAGCTGGCTCACCATTGAGAATCCCAGCGGCACGGTGGAAGAGGAAGTCGAGCTTAAGCTGTCCATCGATCGTGAATCCATGGGCGAAGACTACTATCGCGCTGTCATCTCTATCGACGGCGGCGAAGCCGGCTCCACCAACGTTCTCGTAACCGCCGGCAACGGCCACATCATCTACAAGGAAGACTTCGAGGAACCCTACATGACTGTCGGCGACCTCCAGGGCCAGGACGGCTGGGTCGTGAGAGGCGCCAACTGCGCCGATTCCAACGAAGCCTATGTTCTGGACGCCCACGGCAGCCACTGCATGCACGCCAAGCGCGCCCAGGGCTACGACGGCATCAGGAACAACAGCCTCTCCGGATGCCCTGACAACCAGATCGTGAAGTTCTCCTACAAGATCTACTGGGACGATCAGTCCGAAGCCCAGAACGTTTACCTCGCCACTCCTGCCGGCATGAAGCCCTTCTGCATGAAGATCAGGAAGAAAGACGACGGCACCTTCTATCTCTACCAGATGCTGGACGGCTCTTACCAGCCTCCTTTGGACGGCTACACCTGGCCGATGAACGAGTGGGTGCCCATCTCCTATACTCTTGACTTCCGTTCCCAGAACGGCGTCACCGTCCAGATCGGCGACGATGAAGGCGACATCAGGACTCTTACCCTCTACGGCGACGGCCGCTACACCAAGCTGGAAGGCTTCTCCTTCTGCACGGATGGCAGCGGCAACGAGTTCGACTCCATGTTCTATTTCGACGACTTCAAGATGGAGATCATCGACAGGCCGCCCGATCCTGTCCTGACCGTCAGCAAAGACAGACTGATCGTGGGTCTTGACGCCACTTCCGGCGGCTTGACCTTCCAGAACACTGGCGCGGGCAGCTTCGAATGGACCGCCACTTTGCCGGACGATCCCTCCTGGCTCGAACTGACCAAGGGCAGCGGCGTCTGCGAAAAGGAAGACGAAGTCCGCTTCAACATCTTGAGAGACGAGATGGAGAGCGACTACTACCGCACCATGATGCACATCGACGGCGGCGCGGCCGGCGAAGCGGATGTCGTGGTCTGCGTCTGCTCCGGCTCCGTCTTCTACAAGGAAGACTTTGAGGAACCCTACATGCAGGTCGGCGACCTCCAGGGCCAGGACGGCTGGTGCGTCAGGAACGGCGGCTACTGCCGCGACGTCAACAGCGCCTATGTCACCAACGGTCTGCCCTTCACGGACAATGCCTGCATGCACACAGTGGTTTCCAAGGGCATCGACGGCACCACCAAGGACTATGTGGACACCTGCCCGAGAGACGCCAGAGTGAAAGTTTCCATGGACGTTTACTGGGATAGCGCCTCGCCTTGCGACGCGGTCTATCTGGCCTGCCCGGCCCGCCACAAACCCATGACCCTTAAGATCGAGAACAAGGGCGACGGCACCTTCGGCGTCCGCGGCATGCAGGATGACAGTTATAAGGTAATGGTCGGCAAGAGATGGTCCATGGACGAGTGGGTGCATATCAGCTACAGCATGGACTTCAGGACTCAGACCGGCGTCGAACTGACGATCGGCGATGTGACCGAAGAGATCACTCAGGTCGTTCTCTATGGCAACGGCGGCATCCACACCTACGAAGGCTTCTCTTTCTGCACGGACGGCGATGACGAGATGGATTCGCTCTTCTACTTCGACAATCTCGTGTTCGAGATCGTGCCCAAAGACGACAAGCCGCATCCTGTGATGCCCGGCGCTGTGACGATCAGCACTGACGATTCTGCGACCGCGAAAGTTTTGAACTACGGCACGCCTTATGACTTCTCTATCAGCATGCTGGATCTTTCCGACAAGGTGAGCGTTTCTCCTGCCAGCGGCCGCACCGATGACAGCACCACGCTGACCTTCACGGTCGACCGCGCCGGCTTGGAAGACAGCTTCTACCGCGCCAGAATGCGCATGGCTTACTCCGACGGCGCTAAGGAAGGCGCTTTGACGTCTGTAGTGACCTTTGCGGTCGGCGGCTGGTACTATGGCGCCGACTTCTTGGGCCCCTTCTTCCATTACGGACCGCTGAACGGCCAGGAAAGCTGGACTGCCGGCGCTCCCGAATGTGAGATCGTCAACCTTGACGGTGAGAACGCTATCAAGTATCCCTTTGCCACCACTACGGAGCTGGCGGCCAAGATCCCCTTGGGCGGCATCTTCACCTTCAGCGGCCGCGTGTACTCTGAAGAGCTGGCTGACGACTCCTACTTCCATATCGGAACGGTGGACGGCAGCGGCTACAAAGTCATGTACATCAGCCGTGAAGGCGATCCCAGAGAACTGCAGTTCGGTTACTTCCAGGGCAACACCTGGACGCCCATTGCCACGGCTCCCTTCGGAGAATGGGTGGACTTCAGTTTCACGATGGACACCGACGTCACCGTGGCCAGCATCACCGAGATCACCTTCGGCGACTTCGTGACGAACTTCGCCATCGGCGATGTGGCGCTTGATCCCAAGTACGATAACAAGCAAATCGAGAAGTTCACGATCGGCTGCCATGACGTGGCCAACCCGGCCGGCATGTATCTCTCGAGGATCGTCATCAGGGATCCCTCGGTTCCTGAACCGGCGATCATTGGCTTGATGCTCGCCTTGCTCGGCCTTGCGTTCGCCCGCAAGCAGAACTAAAGCTGCTTAAATTACGCTCTTGCTAAAGGGCGCAAAAGAAAGACACCCTCCTCAAGATTTTGTTACGAAGTAAAATCAAGAGGAGGGTGCCTTTTTTTGCGCCCAGTTTTGCTATAATTTCAGATACTGTAAATAAAAACAAGTAGGGAATTATGTCAAGAACTTTATTGCTTTCGGCGATCATGTTTGTTTCGGCGGCCTTCGGCGCCGAGGTCTATTACACTTGCGATTTTGAGGACGGCTTCAATTTGGGCGACCTGCAGGGCCAGAAAGGTTGGACCGTCAGGACCACCGACGGTTACTGCCACGAGGACAACGTGGCGACGGTAGGGGACTATCACTCCCGTCAGTGCGTTAAAATTGGCAAAGCCACCGGCTGGAACGGCGTCATAGTGAAAAACATCACGCCTTCTCCGAACGGCAGCCTGCTCAAGGTCTCCTTCAAGTTCTTCTGGCCTGCTGACACCGGCGTTTCCGCTGTGCAGATCGCTAGCGACTGGTGGAACCGCCCCGTTCAGCTGAGTTTCAAAACGAACAGTGACGGAACGTTCAGGGTAGCCGCCATTCAGGACAAAGAGACCAACGTTCCTGAGGAAATGAAAAAAGCTTCCTTCCCTATGGATGAATGGATAGACGTTTCGTATTCCATCGACTTCAGGGCGGGCGTCATGGATAAACTCACGTTGGGCGGAAAGGAGAGCGACGCGAGCCTGGTTCCCATAAAAGACTCCTCCGCGAACCTTAAGAGTTTCTCTATCGTCACCGACGCTGACGCCAACGTTTGCCTGGACGACATCAAGATCGAATCGATAGACAGGGGAGGCTCGCCCAGGCTGGCGCTTTCCGAAACGACGCTTTTGGTGGCCAGCAAAAGCAACTCCGGCAAGCTTACGCTTTACAATATGGGCGGTGGAGAGCTCACTTACAAGGCCTACTGCGACGAAACTCCAGACTGGCTGACCATAAAGAATCCTGAGGGGACGTTTACGGAAAGTACGGCTCTCAATTTCAATTTCGATCGTTCCCTGATGGCCACCAACGTCTATTACGTTAACGTGACCATTGACGGCGGATCTGCTGGGAAACAGGTCTGTCTTTTGAAAGTTCAGAGTAAGGGCGCCATATGTTCCTACACCTTTGATCCGCCAGCTTTGTATCCCGGCGAGATCACCGGCCAGGACGGCTGGGAAGGCATAAGGGACGACCGCTACGGATATCCTGACAACTGCATGCTGGTGACCAATGTGGATTACGGCGTGGACGGCCCCTGCGGTTTCATTAAGAACGCCTACGGCTGGAACAGCTACATCTGCCCGGTAACCTCCCAAAAAGACGCGGTCGTCAAGGTTTCCATGAAGATCAGGAAGGATTCCGAATCCAGCCAGGATTCCTTCTTCTTCCGCAACGGATGGTGGGACTTCCTCTACGAGTTCTATTTCTGGTGCTACGAGGGCGATTTCTATCTTTACAAATTCAACGACGGAAAGCCCTACGCCGTCACCGGCTTCCATCCTTTCCCCCTCGACACCTGGCTCGATTTTTCCTTCACTATCGACCTCAGGCTTTACAGACTGACGGAATTCTCCCTGGGAGACTTCAGCACCAACTTCACTTCCGGCTTCGACCTTTACACCCAGCACGACAAGACGAACAGGTACGAGACTCTCAACACGTTGGCTTTTGTCTGCGGCAGCAGTGAGGTGACGGACGCCAATCTTCTCGTTGACGACATATTGGTCGTCGAACTGGAAAGACCTAAAGAGCCCGTTCCTCTGCTGGATCCCGTCGTTGCTTTGGATCCCACTCAGGAAAGGATCGAACTTCCTATTTTGAACGCCGGCGGCAGGGCTTTCAAGTACACACTTTCCGTTCTCGACCTGCCAGGCAATCTCGCCCCCCAGCCTGACACCGGGAGGATCGGAACAAGCGGGGTCCTTGGTTTCAACCTCCGAACCGGCGATCTGGACGACGGCTTCTACCGCACCAGGGTGGTTATGGATTATAAAGCCACTTCCGGCAGCGGAGAAGGTTCCATCACATCCCTTTTCACTTTTGCCAAGGGCGGCTGGTATTATACCACGGAGTTTGAGGGCGAAGGCTACAAGTTGGGTAATCTGCGCGGACAGGACACCTGGCTCTCCGGTTCCGAGAAGCCGGAAGACGCTCCCAAAATCGTTCTGAACGAGGGGATGCAATGCGCTCGCCTTCGCAACGACAGCTTTATCAAAACGACCTGCTATGTTCCTGCGGAAAGCGCCTTCACCTTCAAGAGCTTGCTTTTTGTTGAGGAAAGCGACGACGAAGGTTATGCCAAGGTCTCCTTCATTGACGACACGGGTTTTTTGCCTTTTTATCTCTGCCGTGACAAGGCTCTTAACAAGGTCGTTTTGGGCTACGTTCCCGCCAACGATGACACTTTCGTAATGCTGGCCACCGCGCCTTATGGCGAATGGCAGGAATTTTCCTTCAGCCTCGACACCAGCATGGAAAGGAACGAAGTTCTGAGCGTGACTTTCGGAGATTATCACGAGGATTTCCCTGAGGGGACGATCTTTTTGAAAACCGAATATGATCTCTGCGCCGTCAGCAACCTCACCATCAGGGTGGAAAACGGAAGCGAGGAAGAAACGGAAGAAGACGTTGACATAGCGCCTTTCTATTTCGACAACATCGTGGTCCATGACAACGCCGTGCCGGAGCCGCTCTTCGGTCTGGCTTTAATTGCGCTGGCGCTTTTTGCTTTGAGGAAAAAATAAAATAAAGGAGATATTATGAGCAAAAACATCGACTGGGGCAAACTGGGTTTTGCCTACATGAAGACGGACTACCGCTACGTTTCTTATTTCAAGGACGGAAAGTGGGACGAAGGAAAGCTTGTGACGGACGATTCCATAACCCTTAACGAGTGCGCCTGCGTTTTCCAGTACTGCCAGGCCTGCTTCGAAGGTTTGAAGGCCTACACCACCAAAGACGGACGCATCGTGAGTTTCAGGCCCGATCTGAACGCCAAACGCATGGCCGAGTCCGCCAGACGCCTTGTGATGCCTCCTTTTCCTGAAGAGCGCTTCGTTGAGGCCGTGAGGGCCCTTGTCAAGGCTAATAAAGACTATGTCCCGCCCTTTGGCAGCGGCGCGACTCTTTACATCCGCCCATTCATGATCGGAAGCAATTCCGTCATCGGCGTCAAGCCGGCGGACGAGTTCGAGTTCAGGATGTTCTGCACGCCGGTGGGCCCGTACTTCAAGGGCGGCGCCAAGCCGATCGTATTGAGAGTCTGTGACTATGACCGTGCGGCCCCCAGGGGCACCGGACACATCAAGGCCGGCCTTAACTACGCCATGAGTCTTTACGCCGGCATGGAAGCCCATGCGGAAGGCTACGCCGAGAACATGTATCTCGATCCCGCCACCAGGACGAAAGTGGAGGAGACCGGCGGTGCCAACTTCATCTTCATAACGAAAGACGGCACCTTCGTGACGCCGAAGTCTGACAGCATCCTGCCCTCTATTACCCGCCGCTCTTTGATGGTCGTGGCGGAAAAATATCTCGGCATGAAAGTCGAGCAGAGGGAAGTTTTGCTCTCCGAAGTTCCCGACTTCGCGGAATGCGGCCTCTGCGGAACCGCGGCGGTCATCTCCCCGGTGGGCAAGATCGTGGACCACGGCAAAGAGATCTGCTTCCCGAGCGGCATGGAGAAGATGGGGCCCTTTACGCAGAAACTCTACGATACGCTTACAGGCATCCAGATGGGCCAAATAGAGGGCCCCGAGGGCTGGGTCGATACAGTTATCGGGTAAACCGAGAAAGGCGCCTAAAAACAAAAAGGCGGGCTGCAAAGCCCGCCTTTTTGTTTGCGTTTGAGATCACTCAACTGCGTCTCTTAAGTAAAAGCAGAAGGAGCAGCAAACCGAGTATTGCCGGTTCGGGCAGCGTCGAGTCGCAGAAGACGATGTTGTCAACGCTGGCGGCGACAGTGGATACGCCGCTTTCCTCGTCATAATTCCAGGCGGTAATTTCGATTTGATCCAAAGACTTTTCGTCGTAATTCGGATCGAAGACAACTTCGCCGGGAATGAAGTTGGTCGTGAAATCATTAACGGTGAGATAATTCACGCAGGAAGCGGAGACGTCCATGTCCGCTTCAAAGGCGAGGGCGTTCCACTGGTCAAGAGGCGCTGCGTAAAGTTCGTAATATTCCTCCTCACCGCTGGGCTTGTGACAGATCAGAGCGGCCTGGCGCACGGGATCGCACATAATGTACAAGGGGAAGTTTCCATTAGAATCTTTGTGCTCTTTCTGGACGGATTCGTTTTTGGCGGTGAAGCGCAGGGCGTAGTAGTGCTCGATATTCTTCATGAAGAAGCGCAGCGAGGCGCGGTACTTCGCGCCGGAGGGGACTCTTAAGCTCGAAACAGCGGTGCCGTCTTCAGAAAAGGAGAGGCACTGGGCGCCGCTTACGAGAGATATGAAGGGAGCCTTACCGGAAGATGCGGTGACCTTCCAGGTATCCTGGCCGTTAAGGTTTCCGAGCTTATAAGTGGGGCCCTCAAACTCCGTAGCGTAGTGCCAGCCGCCCTTGGCGAAGGTAACGACAGAAGTCAGGGAGCCGGAATTGCTGCCGTCGCTGGCTTCGTAGTCCATGACGACTCTGGAGCGGTAGAAACCGTCTTCCAGGCCCGTTCTGGTAAGCCTGAGAACGAGGTTCCCGGTCGAGGAGACCGTGCCGCTGGCAGATTTTGGCCTTAGTTTGTCCGGATAATCTAAAACGGTTATGTTGTATTTGAATTTTGCGGAGCCGTCGTTAACGATTTTGTTCGTTACGGAAGCGAGGTCGTCCCCGAAGGTCAGGGAGGAGGACCAGGTGGGGATGGCGATGGGCTCGCGATCGAGCTGTTCAACTTTCAAGTTGTCGATTAAGAGCATGGCGTTCTCCGTTTCCTCGCCTCCGGAGCTGATGCCGAACTTGGTGTAGTTGTTGGCGGGAGCAGTGCCGCCCGGCCTGTTCCTTATGGGAATGCCGTCCGTGTAGTTCGTGACATAATCGCCAAGCGTGAAGGCCGTGAGTTTCGCGGCGCGGTAGTCCACGGTGAAAGAAAAGTCGAGCCACTGGTCAAGGGGAGCCTCGTAGGTGCCGATGAGCTGGTAGTTGTCGTCCTCGTTCATCCTGTACATGTAGAAGTGGTCCTCGTAACGCCAGAGCCACATGTGCACGGAGTTGTACCAGTAATCCTGGTGGATGGTGAAGGAATCCTCGTCGCCCAGGGAGCCTTTGTAGATCTTGAAACTCACCCTGACTTTGGCGTTGGCGTCGGAATTGACTTCGCAGGTGTAGCCGTCCCAGCCCGTGCCGCGCTTGATGTAGGCGCAGGCGCCGTCATAGCCGAAGTCAACGTTGGTAACGAGCATCTCGTTGTAGGGTTTGCCGTATCCGTCGTCGCGTTTGCCGGTCCAGCCGCCCTGTCCGGTTATTTCGCCGATCTGGTAGAAAGGCGGCTCGAAGTTCTCGTACAAAAGAACGTTTCCTGAGGCGACGCCCACGGCGAGGTACTTGGTGCCGGCGTCTCCCGCGTCAACTTTAACAAGCGTCCTGTAGTAACCGTTGGTCATGAGGCTTCTGTCGAAGCTTAATTTCACGCTGACCGAGCCGGAGCAGGTGCCGTTGGTAGGCGTTATGGAAAGCCATTCCGGGGAATCCTCGCAGCTGACGGCGTAATCGAAGGAGCCGCCGCCGTTGTTCATTATGGAAAAAGAC
>JAFYIM010000117.1 GCA_017538635.1 bacterium | reverse complement strand
GTAGTGGTGGTGACGGGCGTGCCGGAGCCTGCCTTCCTGGGCCTCCTGGCGCTCACGGCGCTAGCCTTCCTCCGACGGAAGTAACAATTTCCTCGACGAAAAAAGAACACATCCCCCGTTCACGGACTACGCGCGCATGGCCTTGATTTGCGTCCTCCGTGAGTTCACTTGGGGATGTGTTCTTTTTTTCGCCGAGGGGCAATTCCGACGTTTGTTCCCTCGATTGTTTTTGCAGCGAAGCAAGAAGGCATGTACCCGTAAGCAAACTCAGCGAAGCTTGTTTGCCAAGGGCACATGCCTTTTGCGAAGCGAAAAAAACAATCGAGCAGAACGATTATTTCAGCACTGCGCCTTGGCTCGCGGACGTCGCGTGCTTCTGATAGCGCGCCATCCAGCCGAAGTTAAGGCGCGGTTCGGGAGGCTGCCAGTTGGCGCGGCGCTTTTCGATCTCTTCAGGGGAGAGCTCCGCTTCCAGTTTCTGGGCGTTGATATCTATGGCAATCATGTCGCCGGGCTCCAGAAGGCCGATTAGGCCGCCTGAGGCCGCTTCAGGGCTCACGTGCCCGATGCAGGCGCCTCTGGTGCCGCCTGAGAAGCGTCCGTCGGTAATAAGCGCCACCTTTTCGCCCAAGCCTTGTCCCATGATGTAGGAAGTGGGGGCGAGCATTTCCTGCATGCCGGGGCCGCCTTTGGGGCCTTCATAGCGGATGACCACCACGTCGCCGGGCTTCACTTTGCCGCCGAGGATGCCTTCGCAAGCCTCTTCCTGGCTTTCAAAGATGACGGCAGGGCCGCGGTGCGTCATCATTTTGGGATCGACGCCCACGGATTTGACGACGGCGCCTTCCGGAGCCAGGTTGCCCCAGAGGACGGTCAGGCCGCCTCTTTTGGCGTAGGCGTTGGAAAGCTCCCTGATGCAGGCTTTGTCTTTGCTTTCCCTGCCCTTTATGTTTTCTCCCAAGGTCTTGCCCGTAACGGTCGGGCAGTCGAGGTTAAGGGAGCCTTCTATTTTGCTGATCTCGCAAAGGATGGAACTTACGCCGCCGGCAGCTTCCACGTCCTCCATATGGTACGAGCAGGAGGGACTAACTTTGCAGATGGTTGGCACGCGTTTGCTGACTTCGTCGATGCGTTTAAGGTCGAAGCCCAAGCCCGCTTCCTTGGCGATGGCCAGGGAGTGCAATATGGTGTTGGAGGAGCCGCCCATAGCCATGTCGAGAGTCAGGGCGTTTTCCAAAGAAGCGTCGGTTATGATGTCTTTGGGCCTGAGGTTCTCCTTCACCATTTCCACGATGCGGTGTCCGGCTTTTTTCCAAAGCTCTTTTCTTTCAGGATAGACGGCGGGGATGGAGCCGTTGCCGGGAAGCGCGATGCCAAGGGCCTCGCACAAGCAGTTCATGGAGTTTGCTGTGAACATGCCGGAGCAGGAGCCGACGCCGGGGCAGGATTCGCACTCGACTTCCTCAAGCTGCTCGTCGTTGATGATGTTTTGGCTGCGGGCGCCCACGGCCTCGAAGATGCTGATGAGGTCCAAAGGTTTTTTGCCGTCCTTGGAATGGCCGGCCAGCATTGGGCCTCCGGAAGCGAAGATGGTCGGGATGTTGACTCTCATAATGCCCATGAGCATGCCGGGGACGATCTTGTCGCAGTTCGGTATGCAGACGACGCCGTCGAAGCAGTGGGCTCTCAGCATCGTCTCAACGGAGTCGGCGATGATCTCCCTGGAGGGCAGGGAGTATTTCATGCCCTCATGCCCCATGGCGATGCCGTCGCAGACGCCGATAGTGTTGAATTCAAAAGGAACGCCGCCGGCTTCTTTGATAGCTTCCTTAACTATTTTGCCGACTTCCTGGAGATGGGCGTGGCCTGGGATTATGCCGACGTAAGAATTGCAGACGGCGATGAAGGGCTTCTTGAGATCATCGCGGCTGACGCCGCAGGCGTTGAGGAGCGCGCGGTGCGGGGCGCGTTCCAAACCGACTTTCACAGAATCGCTTGTCATAAATTGGTTTTCCTGATTGTGGTGATTTAAGACTGGCTGGTAGAAATTTTACCATAAATAGACTTGGCGTTTTTGAGACTGGTCCTGTTCATTGAATAAAAACAGCGGATTTTGTAAAATCTACTAATTGATAATTTATTTTTGGATTGTATGAAAAAGTTTTTGGGAAACACATCCGCCCCCAGGGGCGTGGCGCTTTTGATGGTCCTGACGGTTCTGACCGTCCTTTCTATTCTATCCGCTACCTTCGCCACGTTCATCGGCCTTGAGAGCCAGTCCGGCGCTATCTCGGTAGGGCAGACGCAGTCCGACATGCTCGCCCAGTCCGCCCTGCAGCACGCCTACGGCCTTTTGAGAGAGGACTATTACAATTCTTCCGCCTACGACGATTACAGCGAATCATGGTCCCAAACTTTCAAGCCCAAAAAGGGCGACCAGGCCGTTGATATGGATGGGACTCACGGCGACAAGACCCATATGGCGCGCTGGATCTACGTCAGGGACGCCAATGACAGGATAATCGGTCGCTATGCCGTTATGGTCGAGGATGAGCTTGCCAAGATCAACGTCAACACGGCCACCGCGCTCAGCAGAAAAGAACAGAACGAAGGCTTCGGCACCTTTGAAGTAATGCTGACTGGCGAAAACGGAAAAGCTGGCCTTCCAATCTCTCCGGAAGCTGGCAAGAACATCCTCATGTACCGTTACGGCCGCGACCAGAAGCCCGGGCAGGCCAACGTTGACGACAACCTGAACGCTTCGCAGTACGCTTCCGATGAGATCGACAACAACGCCAACATGCTCGTTGACGAAAGGGATGAGGGTGTGGATGAGCCGGAGGAATATAACCCGGATCATCTTGTCTGGGACGACAAAGCTTTCCTTAATCTTAGGGAAGTTATTTCTTTGATTGCCCCTAACAAGCAGAATCTAAGCCTTTCTATCGAGAACGCTATCAAGCACTATGCGACCATCACTTCCCGTTCCCAGGAAAGCTACTACGATGAGAATTCCGGAAAAGTTTTCCGGCAGCTGAACATCAACAATTCCGACATGAAGCAACTGAGAAGGGTGATGCGAAACGCCAATCTGGAATACAATTTCGAAAACTCCTCGACAGCGCTGCGTGAACTCGTAGTGAACATGGCGGACTATACCGACGAGAACCACGTTTTGTCAACGATTGAAAGCACGTACGGTATCGAGGCCGTCTGCTTCAACGAGATCATGGCGCACGACGGGAGCTGGATCGTGGAAACGGACCACCAGGGTTACGGCAGGAAAGATGAGAACAGCTACCACGTGATGTTCGCCAACCGCATCTACGCCGGCAAATCCAGTTATGAGGAATGCGGATTTTCCCCAAGCGCGATGCGTACTTACTGGCGCATAAAAGACGTTAAGACGAGCGGTACAAAGGCTGAGATCAAGCTGGAAAATCCGATGTACACTTCCGGCGACATCGCTCTCTTTTTGAAAGCGGAAGTTGGAGGATGGCTCAAAGACCAGTGGAAAAACGCTACCTGCATAGTCCACAATGTCAACGGAACGACGGCGACAACCAAAGGTTTTGAGATTCTCGGCAGTTCTGCCGGCAACAGCAAGAGCGTTACGATAAGAGTATCCGGCAATGGAGAATCTTTCCTGGACGGCGTTAAGACAAACATAGCTAACAGCAGGATAGGCATCTGGTCTCCCTGGTTTACCTCCGCTGCGGTCTGGACGGACCGCAAGGAACAGACAGGCACTTTCTATACCAGGCCGAACACTCCCAAGCAGGAGAAATTCTATTATCTCATCTACAGCGCCAACCAGGCCTTCAAGAACGGCTGGTGCGGTTTTAGGCGCTCTGATCTGAGGGAAATGGATATGGACGGCGTTCCCAGCGTTTACTCCGTCCAGCCTGAAGACAAAGACTGGCGCGGCAATTACCTCCTGCGCTATAAATACAAGGAAGGCAAGCCGCAGAAACCAAACAGCAACGGGTACCTCCCGCTTTACTTCACCTCCTCCAGGAGATGCAAGAAGTCCGGCGCCAACCAGGCTGGCAAGAACGTCAACAGCAGCGACTCTTTGTACTTCTTCCGTCCCGATATAGTGGAACTCATAAACATCAGCTCCGCTCCCATCTCTCTAAGGAACTGGTCGGTGGTCGTGAACACCGGTGTGGAATCTTTCGACTTGGCGCAGATCGACAAGGCCGAGCACTATAGCAAAGCTTACGGCGGCTACTTCGACGATCCCAACCCCATGATCGCTCCCGGCGGCTATTTTTACCTCACATCCAACAAGCAGATCTTCGATATCGAGTACTGCAAGGGAACGGGAAACTACGGCCATAACAAGGAAAACGAGATACCGGTCTTCGAGCTCCCGGCTGACAACTGGGGCATTCTTTACGACGTTATCAAGGTCTCCGGTTACAACTACGGCCACAGCTACATTACCGTTACCGGTGCTGACTGGAAGCGCGACCAATTGAAAGGCGAGATCATAGAGTTCGTTTCCACGCGTCACCCAAGGGGCGGTTACGATGCGCCGAACGGCATGTTCAAATACGTTTACAACAATACGTCCCATGTCATAGACATCGGCGTCGGCGACGCCGTGAACAGCGGTCTGGAAGCCGGCGACCAGATCCGAGTCAGAGGTCTGCCGCGCCAGGGCGGCTTCGTCTCCTTTACGCTGAAGAACGAATACGGCCAGATCGCGGCCCGTACGACAGAATACGGCAGCCTTACCAAAGACGAGATCGGCTTCTCCACTGAAAAGGCCGACCCGGCTCACTATATCTGGCATTCCGTTGCCAACCCGACTTTCGGCGGCACGGTCGACAAGGCCAAGAGCCGCGCGTTCAGGAAGCACAGCCTGACGCACATTAAAAACAACCATTTAGCCAACGTCGGCGAAGTCTTGAACGTCAGGACGGCCGACTCCTGGTCCACCGTAGGTACGAAAGGCAGAGGCGGAGTCAATACTTTGAAAGCGCTGAGCAAGTACTTTACGACTTCCGGCATACGTCTCGACAGCGAAGAAGAGGGCGTTCACCAGAGCGGCTGGAAAGCAGCTTTCGGTGAAGTGCTCCACGCCAACGGTGATAACATCAGCGTGAAAGATGTTTCCTGGGCTCCGAATTCCTGGACTGGGCAGACAATGCGTGTCCTTTCCGGTTCCTTCAAAGGTGAGAAGATCCCCATAAGGTCCAATACCGGCAGCGGTCTTCTGGTTGATGGCCTGACGGCTCCCAACGAGAAACAGCTGAGGCTAAAGAAAGGCGACATGGTCAGCGTCGGGCCTGGCTATGCAACAGCCATGTACTACACCGACAAGGAAGGCGACGAAGGCGTCTGGGAATGGCAGAACAAAGGACTTCTGAAGAGCGACTACGGGCTTTACGTCTTCGGCCTCAACGACTCTATCAAGACTACGGAATTCTTGGAAGAAAATCACAACGCCACGATAGAAGTTTACGCCTATAACTTCGCCAAAGGCGAATATGACAGGCTGCCTCTGCCTGATGACAAGATGCGCATCACAAGCGACAATCCTTACCTTATGGGCAGCCAGACGCAGCGTCTGCAGATCGACAAGAATGACCGTGTTTACTGCGGACTTATTCACGCTGCTCACATTTCTCCGCAGGGCGGCATACGTCTGAAGATCATTCCTCACAACTTGAGAGGGCAGGAAACTTCCGGCAGAGCCTGGTTTGACTATGCTTTCCTGGCGCCCGGCCAATCCAGCGGCAAGATCAACATCAACACCGCCACTCCGCGCGTGCTGTCCGCTCTTAAGGGCATTACGCCGGCTATAGCGGCGGCCATCGAGAAAGGGATCGACCGCTCCGGCAACAAGATCAAGCCTTACAAGAATACCGCCGACATACTGGACATCCAGGGCGTGACGCCGAAGATTTTCAGCGAGATCTCCAACCTTATCACTGTCAGAAGCGACCAGTATCGCATCAAAGTCATAGCCGACTCTGTGGAGAAGGTTACGAACGATCCTCAGTTCAACGAGGAGAAAGGCGACAAAGTCATCGCACGTTCCGTCATGGACGTCATCGTTGACAGAAGCGACCTGGCCCAGAGCGCGGAAGACAACGGCAAGGCCCAATTCAGGGTAATTTCCAAGGAATAACCCCTCTCATTATGGTATAATGTTCCTTAATAACCAAATAAGGAACAGATATGGACCTCACTCTCAAAAAACTGCCGAATTATGACGGTGTAACGGGACCTTTGGTCTTCGTCATCATGGACGGCGTCGGGATCTTCAAAGGCTCCAAAGAGGGCTATCCCGGCAACGCTTATGAAGCCGCAAATCCCAAAACGCTCCACGCTTTAATAGACAACGAAAAGATCTCTACAAGGCTGCAGGCACACGGCACCGCCGTCGGCATGCCAAGTGACGCCGACCAGGGCAACAGCGAAGTCGGCCACAACGCCATGGGCGCAGGCCGCGTCTTCGACCAGGGCGCGAGCCTTGTCGCGAAGGCTATTGCTGAAAAGAAGATCTACCAGGGCGAAGGCTGGAAGAAAATAATCGGCAACGCCCTCGACAATAAAGCCCCCATACATTTCATCGGATTGCTTTCCGACGGCAACGTGCACTCCAACATCGCTCACCTTATCGCCATGATAGGGGAGTGCGACGAGAAAGGCGTGGAAGAGGTCTATGTTCACGCGCTTTTAGACGGCCGCGACGTTCCGCCGCTTTCCGCCCTCAGGTATTTCGGCGAACTGGAAGATTACCTCTGGTCTCTTAAACGCCAGGCGGAAGCCAGCGGCAAAAAGAGACGTTACTTCATCGCCTCCGGCGGCGGCCGCATGGTCACCACGATGGACCGCTACGAAGCCGACTGGACGATCGTGGAGAGAGGCTACAATGCCCACGTTCTGGGCGAAGGCGCCAAATTCCCTAACGCCATGGAAGCCATTCGTTCCTTAAGGATCGACTCCAAGCAGGACGACCAGTATCTGCCGGCTTTCGTAGTTAGCGATCCCAACGATCCCGAAAAGCCCCTTACCACTATCAACGACGGCGACTCTGTCGTCTTCTTCAATTTCCGCGGCGACCGCGCGCTGGAAATAAGCCGCGCTTTAACGGAAGAGAATTTCAAAGGCTTCAATAGAAAGAGATTCCCGAAGGTCGTTTACGCCGGCATGATGGAATACGACGGCGACACGCATATGCCTCCCGTTTATCTCGTCAGTCCTCCGCAGATCGACCGCACCGTCTCGGAATACCTCTCCTACAACAAGGTCTCCCAGTTCGCCATCAGCGAAACTCAGAAATTCGGCCACGTCACTTATTTCTGGAATGGCAACAACTCCTCCAAGTTCGACGACAAGCTCGAGACCTGGCAGGAAATAGAATCCGACAAGGTGCCCTTCGACCAGGCGCCCAGGATGAAAGCTATCGAGATTGCCAAAGCCCTCGTCTCCGCCATTGAGAGCGGCAAATACAAATTCCTGCGCTGCAACCTGGCCAACGGCGACATGGTCGGCCACACGGGCTCCATGGCGGCCGCTACCGAGGCCGTAAAGGCCGTTGACGAGTCCGTAGCCATGATCTATGCCGCGGTGAAAGAAAAAGGCGGAACAATGGTTCTCACAGCCGACCACGGCAACTGTGAGCAGATGATCTCCTGCAACAAGAAGACCGGCGAACCGGAAATGGGCGCCGGCGGACAATACAAACAGCTTACCAGCCACACCCTGAATCCGGTCCCGTTCGTGATCGCCGGCCCCGACACCGCGCGCTACGAGCTCGCCGAGACCAGCAACAAACCGGGGCTTGGCAACATCGCCTCCACGCTTCTGGCCTTATTAGGTTTTGACAAGCCGGAGGGATATTTCGACTCTCTAATCTCCATTAAATAAGAGGAAACTTATGAAAAACATTTTAATACTTACGCTTCTGCTTTTCGGCGCCATGACGATCTTCGCCGCGGAAGAAAAAGAAACGGCCAACACTGAAAAACAGGAAACCACCAAAAAAGAGGAAGTGAAACCGAATATGAAAGACTTTTCCTACTCCCTAGGCTACGAGATGTACACTAACAACAAAAAATACAAACTCGTCATTTCCCCGGAAAAACTTTTGGAAGGCATCGACGACGGCTACGCCAAAGCTGAAATGAAGGTCAAACAGGACGAGGTGAAAGCCAGGCACATGGCTTTCATGACGCACATGCAGACCGACGGCGAATCCGATTTCCAGGATGAAAAAGGCATTCTCAGCTACTTCACCGGTTACCAGGTCGGGAAAAACTTTTCCGCCAACGGCATCGACGCCCTTGACAAGGACGAAGTCTTAGCCGGCATCAACGCCGCCAAAGAAGGCAAAGAGCCCCGCCTCGACGAAGCCGGCCGCAAGGCCGCCATGGACGCTATGGACGAAGTGGTGAAAGCCAAAGCCATAGCCAAGGCTGAGAAAGTCAAAGCCGAAAGCGCAAAGTTCCTGGAAGAAAACGCCAAGAAAGAAGGTGTGAAAGTGACAGAATCAGGTTTGCAGTACCAGGTCATCAAAGAAGGCGAAGGCGCCAAGCCGAAAGCCACCGACACCGTGAAAGTCCACTACAAGGGCACCCTGGTTGACGGTACGGAATTCGACAGCTCCTATAAGCGCGGCGAACCGATCTCCTTCCCCTTGGGCGGAGTTATAAAAGGCTGGACCGAAGGATTGCAGCTTATGCCGGTCGGCTCCACTTACCGTTTCTTCATTCCCAGCGACCTCGGCTACGGCGACAGAGGCGCGGGCGCCAACATCCCCGGCGGCGCTGCCCTTATCTTCGACGTTGAACTCATCGAGATCAATCCCGAAAAGTAAAACACAAAACACTAAAAGAGAAGACAGATGACGAAGCCTTTCAACGCTAAAAAAATAGCGGAAAACGTTTACTGGGTGGGCGCCATCGACTGGCAGCTCGCGGATTTCCACGGCTATAAAACGGAACGCGGCACGACCTACAACGCTTTCCTTATCGTAGGCGAGAAAGTGACTCTCGTCGACACTGTCAAACGTCCTTACATGGAAGAGATGCTTTCCCGCATCTCTTCCATCGTGGACC
>JAFYIM010000116.1 GCA_017538635.1 bacterium | reverse complement strand
ACGACCGCGTTGTTGTCGATGCGCACGATGAATTTGCCGCCTTCCAGCCAGCAGTCGACAACGTTCAAGTAATCCAGAGGGGCCTGCCCCATGACCTTGAAATAATAATACTGCCTCAAAAACGGCACTCTTCTGAGGTCGAAGTTGACTTTGCCGTCCTTTTGAAGAATGCCTTCTATCATAAGCGGGATCTCGCGGGAGAATTCATCCTTGTAAGGTTTCTTCTTTTCGTTGAAGCCCATGATCTGACGCAAAAGCGTAGCTAGGGTCACGCAGATGCAGGCGTAGGTCGCCCAATCCAAGGGCTCGTCGCCGCATATGAAATTGAAGGCTTTTTTCTGCGGAGTCCAGATCATCTTCTCAAACTCCAGTTTGCGCTTTGTGCTTTCCCTGCCGTCAGAATAGGAAACCTTCACTTCCACGCCGTCCCTGCTCAGGTCAACGCTGGCCTTCTTGATGCCGTTCTTGCCGAAGAGGCATTCTTCTATGAAATCATTGACGGTCCCCTCCTTTACGGGGGCCTTCATGTCGCGCATGTTCTCAATAGCTTTTTCCATGACGGATTCCGTCACTTTCCCTTTGATGCCAGAGAAAAAATCTCCGATACCCATGTAAAGTACTCCTTATTTTCGCTTAAATTTAAAGTAATAGTATTTTTCATTATACCATAATCGACAATGATTTGAGGAGCGCGTGCCAAGGGGCGGAAAATCCCTCGCCAATCAGTCTTTTTACCTTGAATTTATCCCAATTTTGTGGTAGTATTCAGTAGATAATTATGCTTAAATTCCAAAGAGGAGCGACAATGTCAGAAAAGAGTTATTCCTACGATTATTTCCATGATTTCCCCAACACCGACGGCTTTTACGGCCCGTACGGCGGCATAATCAACGTCGGTCCTCTGGAAGAGGAGATGAAAAAGATCGCCGCGGCCTACCGCCAGATCAGCCAGTCCGCCGATTTCATCAGGGAACTCCGCGACATCAGGACCCACTTCCAGGGCCGCCCCACCCCGGTCTATTACTGCAAACGCCTCTCGGAAAAAATTGGCGGCGCCAGGATCTACCTTAAGAGAGAAGACCTGAACCACACGGGCGCCCACAAGCTCAACCACTGCATGGGCGAAGGCCTGCTCGCCAAGTACATGGGCAAGAAGAAACTCATCGCCGAGACCGGCGCCGGCCAGCACGGCGTCGCCATCGCGACCGCCGCCGCCTACTTTGGTCTTGAGTGCGACGTTTACATGGGCGAGATCGACGTTCTTAAGCAGGCTCCCAACGTTACGAGAATGAAGATCCTGGGCGCCAACGTTATCGCCGTCAAAGAAGGCGGACGCGCCCTCAAGGAAGCCATTGACGTCGCTTTCAAAGATTACATCAAACAGTTCGACACCGCCATCTACTGCATCGGCTCCGTCTGCGGACCGCACCCCTTCCCCATGCTCGTCAGGGACTTCCAGTCCGTGGTCGGCCATGAAGCCAGGGAGCAGTTCCTGGAAATGACCGGCAACCTACCCGATCTGGTGACTGCCTGCGTGGGCGGCGGCAGCAACGCCATGGGCATCTTCTCAGGCTTCCTCAATGATCCGTCCGTTGAACTGATTGGCGCCGAGCCCGGCGGCCGCTCTCTCAAAATCGGCGATAACGCCGCGACTCTGACGATCGGCAAGCCCGGACTTTTGCACGGCATGAACACCCTCGTCATCCAGGACGAAAAGGGCGAGACCGCTCCCGTCCATTCCGTGGCCAGCGGCCTCGACTATCCCGGCATCGGTCCCGAGCACGTTTACCTCAAGGAGAACGGACGCACCAAGTACGAGACGGTTTCCGACGAAGAGTGCATCAACGCCTTCTTCACGCTCTCCAGAGTGGAAGGCATCATCCCGGCCTTGGAAAGTTCGCACGCCCTGGCTCTGGCCATGCGCGAAGCCAAAAAGCGCCCCTATGAAAGCATACTTGTGAACTTAAGCGGCCGCGGCGACAAAGACATCGACTACGTCGCCGAACACTACGGTTTCGGCCCCAAAGAATAATAAACAAAACGAGACGAACTATGATCCGCATTTTTACCATCATCGCTCTGGCAGCCATCCTTGCGGTCACCGGCTGCACCACCACTGAAAGACACGTAGGTTACGGAACGGCCATCGGCACGACTTTAGGCGCCGGTTTGGGCGCCGGTATCGGCGCGATCGTAGGCAACGCCGTCGGTCATCCCGGCGCAGGCGTTGCCATCGGTTCCGGCATGGGCGCCGGCATCGGCGCAATGGTAGGCGCCAGCCAGGGCTACGCCACCGGCCAGGCTGCGGAAGCCAACGAAAAGGCTGACGCCGCCCTCCAGATCGCCCAGCAGACCCAATACCAGCAGCAGTACCAGCAGCAACAGCAGTACACCACCGTGCCTGCCGCCACCATCGCTCCGACCGCCCAGCAGGCCAACAACGTTTACGCCTGCCCGCACTGCAGCAAGCTCGTGACGATCAACGTGAAAGGCCAGAAAGTCCGCTGCCCCTACTGCAACAACGACATCATCGTTTACTGATTTCCTATGCGGGTGATCTCAAAAGAGACCGTTTCAGAAGCCGTTTGCTCGCTTCTGAAAAAAGCTTGCGTATTTCTTCCGAAAGGCGTTCATTCGGCTCTTGAGGAAGCTCGCGAGAAGGCCGAAGGCGAACGCTCCAAGCAGGTTCTCGAGATCATCTGCAAAAACGCCAAGATCGCTGAAACCGAGGCGCTCCCCATCTGCCAGGACACCGGCACGACCGTTGTCTTCATCGAATGGGGAGCGCAGGTTTCCCTGGACGTTGGCACGCTCCAGGAAGCGGTTGACAACGGCGTCAGAAAAGCCGTGGAAGAAGCCTATCTCCGCCGCTCCATAGTAAAAGATCCTCTCGACAGGGTGAACACCAACGACAACACTCCCGCCTCCCTCACCGTTATTCCGGTTGACGGCGAAAAAGTGAAAGTCACCGTCCTCCCCAAGGGCGCCGGCTGCGAGAACATGACGAAACTAATAATGCTCCGCCCCGCCGACGGGAAAGATGGCGTAAAGAAAGCCGTAATTGAAGCCGTCAAAAATTCCGGCGGCAACGCCTGCCCCCCCTTGGTCGTCGGCGTAGGATTAGGCGGAGACGGCTCCAAAGCCCCGACTCTCGCCAAGAAGGCCCTTTTAAGAGAGATCGGGCACAGGAACCCGGATCCTTTCTACGCCGCCTTTGAAGAGGAGCTGAAGACGGAATTGAACGCAACGGGACAGGGACCCCTGGGCTTAGGCGGCTCCCCCACCGTTCTCGACATCTTCATCGAAACGGCTCCCTGCCACATCGCCAGTCTTCCAGTCGCGATCTGCCTCAACTGCCACGCCGCCCGCTGCGCTTCGGCAGAATTGTAAGACAAAGTTTATCGACAAAAAAAGACGCGCTTTATGCGCGTCTTTTTTTTGTGCCGTTTTTTAAGGATATCATTCTTCGGAAACCTGGCCGGCCTTGGCCATGGAGCGGGCTTCCACGCTCTGTATCTCGGCGAAGCCCTGGGAGCTCACGGGATTCAATCCCTTGCTGGCTTCCATGGAGGCGTCGGCTTCGAAGTAGAGGCTGGCTTTGACGCCCGTCAGGGACTGGAAGAAGATGTTGCCCTTGTAGAGGCCGACTTTGACCTTGCCGGTGGCTTTGGCGGCGAAGGTGTCGATTGCCGCGAAGGCCGCTTTCGTAGCGAGGTCGTAGTAGCGGCCGTCGTAGATCTGCACCGCGATGAAGCGGGAGAGACGGTCGAACATGGTGGTGGCACGCTTGTCAAGGATGGCGTGATAGACGTAGCGAAGAGACTTGCCTAAAAGCTCCATGCCCGGGGCTTCGTAAACGCCGCGGCTCTTGGTGCCTATGATGCGGTTTTCCAACGCATGGCTCATGCCGATGCCGTTGCGTCCGCCCACTTCGTTGGCTTTGACCAGAAGGTCGAAGGGTTTCAGCTTCTCGCCGTTGATGGCCACAGGACGGCCTTCCTTGAATTCGATCTCGACGCTTTCGATCTTGTTGGGAGCCTGCATGGGCCAGACGCCCATGGTCGGTTCGACGATCGTCATGGCGGTCTCCATGCTCTCAAGGTCCTCAGCCTCGTGGGAAAGGCCGGCGACGTTGCAGTCGGTTGAATAGCGCTTCTTGCCGCCCGGGAAAGCGATGATGCCGTGCTTGGCTAGGTATTCGCACATCTGGGTGCGGCCCGGGAATTCTTTCAAGAGCGCGGCGTCGCGCCAGGGGGCGTAAACCGTCATCTTGGGAGCGAACTGGTTGGTGTAGCGCTCGAACCTCATCTGGTCGTTGCCGCGGCCGGTGGCGCCGTGGACAAGGATGTCGATACCGCGCTTCTTCATTTCCAGAACAAGCTTTTTGACGGTCACGGCGCGGCCGATGCCGGTGGAGTTCCAGTAGCCGCCGTCGTAAGTGGCTTCCGCTTTGATGGTCTTGAAGCAGGCTTCCGCCATCTCTTTTTTGACGTCCACTATGACGGTCTTGACGCCGCAGGGGGCCATTTTCTTAGCCACGTCGCGGATGTCCTTTTCGTCGGGCTGGCCTAAGTCAGCCGTGAAGCACAGAACTTTCGCACCGGCTTCCCTTAACCTGACGGAAATAGTTTTGCTGTCCAAGCCGCCTGACACGCAGACGCCGAGTTTTTTTCCTTTAAGTTCATTGACGGTCAATGCCATAAGTATTTCTCCTTATATTTTTGATTTTTCTATTATTTTATCAATTTCAGATCTCAAATCCAACGATATTTTTAATTCTTTTCCATGACCTGGAACGTCTGCCACTTGCCGCTTTTGAAGCGGGCCCAGTAAATGATCGCGGAGACTAAAAAAAGCACGCCCGTTATGGACCAGACGGAGTAGATGCCGAGGTGCATGACTTCCGTCGCCAGATAAAGCGCAGGCACGAAGAAGAGCCAGCTGAGAGAGACCGAAGTGACCATCGGAAAGACTGTGTCCCCTGCCGAGCGCAGGGCGTTGTTAAGGCCGACGTTGAAAACGTCCGCGAAGTTGAAGATCATCATGGTGTAGAGAAGATTCCTCGTCATCACGTAGATCGCTTCCGTATGCTTCCCGCCGCAGAAAGTGTCGAAGATCTCCCTGGTGAAGGCGACGATAATTAAAGCGATGACAACGACAAGTATCTCCCCCAGGAGAAGCCCCTGGTAAACGGCCTTCTTCCCGAGATCCTTCCTGTCCATGCCGATGAACTGCGCCATTATGATGGCCGCACCGTGGGCAACGGAAAGGATAGGCAAAAAGATCAGGTTCTGGATGCTGAAGATCACGGTGGTGGCGTTCAGAGCGTCGTCGCTTATGCGCCCGGTGAAAAGGATCTGCGCCGCGAAGGCCGCGTTGTCGAGTCCGAACATAAGGCCTGTCGGAAGACCGAACCTGAGAAGGTTCAGAAAGGACGATTTCCTAAAACGCCAGGCGCCAAAGAAGGAATATTCCCTCGTGGAAGGCATGAAGACGATGAAGGAAAAAAGCGCCAGCGTCGTCATAAATCCGGCGATGATGGTCGCAATGGCAGCGCCCTCGATGCCCATTTCCGGAACACCGTATTTTCCGAAAATGAAAACGTAGTTCAAAAAAACGTTGGCTATGCAGCCGAAAACGTTGGCGATGGTGGAGACCCAGACCATCGAGCGGCCGTTGAAAAAGCTCGACAGCACGATGTTCGTCAAAGGAATGATCATGTAGAAAGCCACGTAGGAAAAATAGGCTTTCTCCATCACGAGAATGTTCGGGGAATGCGCCGCCTTCTCCAAAATGAACATGCCCAAGGGCCTCGTCAGGAAAGGCACGGTGCTGCCGACCAGCCAGACGAAATAAAGGCTCTGCCAGACGGAAACGGAGACCATCTTCTTGTCCTTGGCGCCGAAATACTGCGCCACCAAGGTCGTGGTGTAAACGGCCACGCCGGCGAAAAAGCACTGGACTGTGAAGGATATGGTCCCGGCGCTCATGGAGGCGCCGGCAGCGTCCAGGTTGTAATGCGCGAGCATCATGCGGTCGCAGAACAAAAGCAGCGCGAAGGCCGCGTTTGTGACCATCATCGGGAAGGAGACCTTCACGATCTTCTTCATGATGTCTATGCCCCTCACGGGTTCTTTTATTTCATTTTCCATGTTCGGTTATTTTACTATATATCCGATAAAAGAAGATACGGCATAATGTTTCCCCTTGTCTGGGAAAGGAATTTAAAATATAATATCCCCCAAAATAATGAGGGAAATCTATGTCTGAAAAGAAAAAACTGATACCGAAAGCGCTGGAGCCCGTCATCTTCCTTATAGTGTTCCTGGCGGTCTTCGGAGCCATGGCCCACACCATGGGCGCCAAGAACATGGTCAGGACGATCATGTTCACCGGCCACGATCTTCTTCTCAACACCTGCTTCTATCTGATGGCGGTCTGCGTCCTAGCCGGCGCCCTTTCCGCCCTTCTTATTGAATTCGGCGTCGTTGCCGCACTTGAAAAGCTTCTGAGGATATTCATGAAGCCGATCTTCAATCTTCCCGGCGCCGCGGCGCTTGGCGGAGTGATGACTTTCTTCTCCGACAATCCCTCGATCATCGCCCTGGCGAAAGACCGCGCCTTCAGCCGTTTCTTCAAAAAGTATCAGCTCGTTTCGCTGACAAACTTCGGCACGGCTTTCGGCATGGGGCTTATCGTTTTGACTTACATGGTGAGCCTGGAGGGCGAGGGCTTTGTCACGGCCGCCGCCGTAGGCTTTTTCGGCGCGGTCTTCGGCGCCGTCGTCTCGACGAGGATAATGCAGTTCCTTGTTAAGCCGATAGTCGGCGACGAGCCGGCCATAACGGAAGAAGAGCTTAGAAGGATCGAGGAAAAAGAAAAGGAGGAGGGCGTTTTCAAGGAAGAGAATCTTTTCGCCCGCTTTTTGAACGGCATCCTTGACGGCGGCAAAAACGGCGTGGAAGTCGGCCTGGCCATCATCCCCGGCGTCGTCATCATCTGCACCTTCGTCATGATGATCACCTTCGGCCCGAAGGATCCCGCCGTCGGTTACTGCGGCGCCGCCTATGAAGGCGTCGAGTGGCTTCCGAAGATCTGCGGCTTTTTGAAATATCCCATATATTGGCTCTTCGGTTTTGAGAGCCCCGAGAACATCGCTTTCCCGCTTACCGCCATGGGTTCCGTCGGCAGCGCTTTGGGATTGGTCCCGAAACTGAACGTCAAGCCCAACGACATCGCGGTCTTCACGGCCATCGGCATGTGCTGGAGCGGATACCTTAGCACCCACACGGCGATGTTAGACGCCCTGGGATACCGCAACGTCATCAGCAAGGCTTTGATCTCGCACACCATCGGCGGGCTGTGCGCCGGCGTCTTCGCGCACTACGTTTACCTTTTGGTATCGACGATCTTTTGATAAAAAAAGAGCGGGGCTTGAAGCCCCGCTTTTTTTATTCATTTCAATTTTCTTCACTTCCCGTCGTAGCCAAGGAAGCGCGCCTTCCTGTCGATGAAGGCTTCCTTCTTCCTAAGGGATCTTAAGGTGTCCTCGATCTCGTTGCCTATGGAGAGGGCGAACTGCTCGCCTTCTTCCGGAGCGGCAGTGGCCGTAATGAAGATCTCCTCGTCTTCGTAATCAGCGACCGTTTCCTCTTCCGCTTTCGTTTCAACAAGACAGACGTCGTCTATTACCATAGCCTGTTCTTCAAGGGAATAAGCGATAATATCGGGCGACTCGCTGGCGCAGCCAGAAAGGAGCAGTATGGCGGTAAGGGAGAGAAGGAAACGCATTTTATTTTTCAGGGGAAATATGGTTCAGGAAAACCTTCCTGGGCTAAAGTCACCGCTGACCCTTCGCCCAAAGCCTGGAAAGCTTTGTCCACATCGTCCCAGATGAAGACTTGGCGATCCGCGGCAGAGGGAAGACCGCCCTCAACAAGGAGCCTTACAGCCTCTTCGACTTCAGCTCCAGAGAAGGCAGTGTCAAAATTGAAGCATAAACCCTTATTCATGGCAAGCGGCCATTTCTCCCAAGAGCTATCATTGCCAATTGAAACAACTTGTACTTTTCCTCCCCTGTTAGTAACTTCTACGGCCAAATCAAGGAGCTTTGCGTCCGCGTTCGTTAAGAAGGTGATTTCCGCGGCCTCTCCCTCTTTTGCCAGAGAGTACCCTTTCAAAGGCAGAAGCTGCTTCAATATCTCCGATTGCAAAGAATCTCCCAGAACTGCGCAGCAAACGCTGTTTCTCGTCTTGGGCAAAGCGCCCAAAAGGGCTGCGATGTGCGGGGCAAATGAAAGATCGGCAAAGCTTAGGGCCTTCTCGACCTTGCAGACGCAGTCTGCGGGTACGGAGACATTTTCCGCCGCCAGGCCCTGCGAGGCGTCCTTGGGAAGCCACACAACCACCGGCTGGCCAACTTTCAGATCTTCCTTTGTGCTTTCTATGACAATGCCAGCCGCAGCGCTTCCCACTATGAATGGAGTGGGCCAAACACAAGCCTGGTATGCGTAGCGGTCGTTTTCGCCGAGCGTAACGGCGCGCACTTCTACCCTGACATGCCCTTCGGGCAGTTTCTTCTGGCGAGGCCATTCCTCGTCGCGAATATCGTTCTTTCCGTAATAAGCTAAAACACGCATAATTATAAATTCAGATCCTTGATGATCGTTTGGGCGGCGCTTTTGCCGGCGCCCATCGCTTTTATTACCGTAGCGGAACCGGTGACGATGTCACCGCCCGCGTAAACGCCCTTCTTTCCGGTCCTCCCCTCTTCGTCCGCCATTATGTAGCCCCATTCGTTGCAGGGAAGATCCGGCGTAGTCTGGCGGATGAGAGGATTGGCCTCAGTACCCAGCGCCACGATCGCCGTGTCGATCTCCAGTTCGAAAGTTTCGCCCTCAATGGGCACGGGCCTTCTGCGGCCGGAAGCGTCCGGCTCGCCCAAACACATTTTCTGGCAGACAACAGACTTGAGATCTCCGTTCTCGTCACCCGTGAATTTTATGGGATTGGAAAGGAGCAGGAACTTCACGCCCTCTTCTTCCGCATGGTGTATTTCCTCTTTCCTTGCGGGCATCTCGTCCCTGGAGCGGCGGTAAACGATATTAACTTCCTCATACCCCATCCTGAGGGCCGTTCTGGCGGAGTCCATAGCGGTGTTCCCCGCTCCGAAGACCGCGACGCGTTTCCCTCTTATGGGCGGAGTAGTGGCGTCTTCGCGGAAGGCCTTCATCAGGTTCACCCTCGTTAGGAATTCGTTGGAGGAATAGACGCCGTTTAAGGTCTCGCCCTCAATTCTAAGGAACTTCGGAGTGCCGGCGCCGCTGCCGATAAAGACGGCGGAATACCCCTCGTCCCGCATGAGTTCGTCAATGGTGTAAAGGCGGCCGATTATGGAATTGAGCTCGAACTTGGCGCCCAGTTTTTTCAATCCTTCGATCTCTGAAGCGACGATCGCTTTCGGCAGACGGAATTCCGGAATGCCGTAAACGAGAACGCCGCCCGGCTCATGCAAAGCCTCGAAGACCGTGACGTCCACTCCGGCTTTCAGAAGTTCGTAAGCGCAGGCCAAACCAGAAGGTCCGGATCCGATGACGGCGACTTTGGCTTTCTTTTTGCCTTCCGCTTTCGGCGTCTCATCAGCATTCGCGTTTTCCCTGTGCCAGTCAGCGACGAAGCGCTCCAATCTCCCGATAGAAACAGGCTCGCCTTTTATGCCGACTATGCATTTGCTTTCGCACTGCACTTCCTGCGGACAGACGCGGCCGCAGACGGCCGGCAGACTGTTGTCCGCTATAAGGGAAGCATAAGAAGCGGCAAGGTCCTTGTTAGCCAGAGCGGCGATAAACTTCGGTATGTTGACGTGCACCGGACAGCCCGTGACGCAGCGGGGATTCGGGCAGTTGAGGCAGCGCGTCGCTTCCAGAACAGCGGTGTCAAAAGAAAAGCCTAATGGCACCTCGCTGAAGTTACGGCGCCTGACTTCCGGCTTCTGCTCAGGCATTGTTTGCCTTGGGATCTGCATCTTTTCCTGATTGGTCATAACAGACCCTCCTCAGCTGCGCGAAGGCGGCACTTGTGTTCGTACTCCCTGTAGATCCCCGACCTTCTCCGCAATTCGTCGAAGTCTATTTTGTCAGCCGGGAACTCAGGGCCGTCCACGCAGGTGTAGCGGATCTTGCCGCCGACCGTGACGCGGCAGCCGCCGCACATTCCCGTTCCGTCTATCATGATGGAGTTGAGGCTGGCCGTAGCCGGAACGCCATACTCTTTCGCCAGTTCCGCGCAGGCTTTCATCATGGGAATAGGCCCGACGATATAGACGTGATCGACCCCGCCTTTCTCCAGTTCTTTTTTCAGGATCGTCGTGACAAAACCTTTCTCGCCGTAGGAGCCGTCGTCAGTCGCTATTTTAAGTTCATGGCAGACTTCCCGCATCTCGTTTTCGAGGATGAGGAGCTGCTGCGTCCTGGCGCCGATGATGCCCAAAACGTGGTTATTGGCCTCTTTCAGGGCGGAGGCTATAGGAAGTATAGGAGCGGTGCCTATTCCGCCGCCTACGCAGATCACAGAGCCATTTTCGGGTATCTCGGTCGGTTGTCCGAGAGGCCCGACCAGATCGTGGACGAAACCGCCTTCCTCAAGGCTGGCCAATTCCATCGTGGTATATCCGACTGTCTGGAAAATAAGTTTCACTCCGCCCCTAGGGTCTGAGCCGACCATCGTGAGCGGGATGCGCTCGCTCGTTTCTCTCGGCCTTACGATGACGAATTGCCCGGCCTTGCGGACTTGCGCAAGCCTCTTGGCCTCCACGACCATGGAGAAAACATTGTCAGCAAGCTTGGTTTTTTCTAGGATTCTGAACGGCATTTTAGTATCTGCAAAGGTAGGAGAGCAATATGCAGTCTCCCAGGATTATGAGGGATACCATCACCAAAACGACGACGGGAACGCTTATCTCAGACAAAAACGAGGGCGTCTTGTACTCCTTGCCGCAGGAAACGCATCTTAGCGTCGCGCTTGTCCGGCGCAGCCTCGGAAGGAGAAAAGACAGGAATCTCAAATGAGCGGGGATCTCTTTTCCAGGGTCGATTATCATCATGGAATATTTCTCGCCGCAATAGGGGCAGTGGGATTCGAGAGCGTCAAAGCCAAGAAGCTCCAGCGATTCCTGGCGCTGCTTTTTCTGCAGCTCCAGGAGGCGCCTTTCTTCTTCCCTCTTGGTCGGCCCGAAAAGATTCTTTTCGCTTTCTGTCGTCATAACTATGATTTTTAAAAATTACAGCCCGGCTCGCCCGAAGCGTTTTTCCAGTTCGGAATAGGTCAGCATTATGATGGTCGGCCTGCCGTGCGGGCAGGTCCAGGGCGTTTTCGCCGCCATCAGTTCGTCAAGGAGAGCCTGGCAGTCGGCAAGACTTAGCTGATGATGGAACTTTATGCTCTTTCTGCAGACCATGACCAGGGCCAGTCTCCGCCTTACTTCCTCGGTCCTGGACGACGAGCCCAAAAGTTTAAGATCCTCAGCCATGTCGGTGAAGAGCTCCAAAAGCGCTGAGGCTTCGAGGAAAGCGGGAATAGCGTCCACTTTCAGCGTGTTCTTGCCGAATTCCTCCAGCGCGAAACCGCTTTTCACAAGCTCTCCAAGGTAAGGCTTCAAGGCCGCCATCTGCTCGTATGAGAGCGTCAAGGTCTCGGGAAGGAGCAAACGCTGGCTGGGAGCGTTGGCGCTTTCAAAAGCCTGGAGCGCCTTCTCATAATTTATCCTTTCGTGAGCCGCGTGCTGGTCAACTATGCCGATACCTTTCCCTTCGATCTCAGCCAAAATATACATGCCGCCGGCCTGGGCCAGGGCTTTGGAACTTGAAAGCGTGCCAATCCCCTTCGCCTCGTAAGTTTCCTCCTCTTTTTCCCTGACAGAAGAAGCCTCCTTTTCAGGCGCGGCGTAGATTTTCTTCCAGTCCTCTACGGAAAGCTTCTCCCCCCGCATCATGGAAAGTTCCTGCGGCTTTTTGAACGAGGATTTGCTGCCGAGTTCCGGAGCGTTTGCGTCCAATGAACCCGAAAGCGTTAGTTCCGGCGGAGCCATGTCGGAGCGCAAAGCGTCCGAAACGGCGCGCGCGATAAGGTCCTGGACAAGATGCTCGCTTCTGAAACGGATGTCCAGTTTGGCGGGATGCACGTTTATGTCGATGGTGTTGGGGGCGACAGTAAGGAAAAGGAAGGCGTAAGGATAGCGTTCAGGACTAAGCAAAGTTCCGTAAGCCCTTTTAAGAAGCGCCGACAGCCAGACGCACCTCACGGCCCTGCGGTTGACGAAAAGGAAGATCTCGCTCCTCGTGCCGCTGGCAATGGTCCAGGGCGAAACGAAGCCTTCGATCAAGCGCCCTTCCGAAGAAGCGCCGACAGGAATGAGGGAATTTGTAAAATCCGTCCCCCTCAATTGGCGGAGCCTGGCCTGGACCGCTTCCATAAAAGGAACCGTCTCATTTTGCGGCGGCAGGTTGAAGACTTCCGTTTTGTCAACGAGATAGCGGAACCCGACGTAAGGATGCGTCAGCACCGCGTTCTGCATGAAGCGCGCGATATGGCCTAATTCCGTGGCGTCGGTCTTCAAAAACTTGGCTCT
Organism: bacterium; assembly: GCA_017538635.1. The sequence continues at coordinate 2,099 of JAFYIM010000116.1, read as the reverse complement.
GACCGGCACGCAGAAGAAAAGATTCCTGACGCTGATCGTCGTGCCCTGGGAGCGCGCCGCATCACCTACTGACATATCGGAGCCGCCTTCCACCTTAATGCAGGTAGGAGCGCCTCCGTCGGCAGGGGCCGTAGTCATCTCGAAGCGCGAAACGCTTGCGATAGAGGGCAGCGCCTCGCCTCTGAAGCCCAAAGTCCTGACGTTTGAGATATCGACGGCGGTCCTTATTTTGCTGGTCGCATGGCGCATTAAAGACATTTTCGCGTCTTCCCGCGACATTCCGCAGCCGTCGTCCGAGACAGATATGAGTTTGCGTCCGCCCTCCATTATTTCGACGCAAACGCGCTTCGCCCCGGCGTCCAGGGAATTCTCAACGAGTTCCTTGACCACCGAAGCAGGACGCTCCACCACCTCGCCCGCGGCTATCTTGTTAGCCACGTCCTCGGGCAGGAGCTTTATCTGTCTATCGTCTTTCATAGGTTTAGATTATAGCATATCCTTAACAGCTTCCGCGACCGCGAAAAGGTCGGGAAGGATCATTAGCGCGCGCTGCTTTTCCTCTTCTCCCGGGGCGACCAGATCGGGAACCATGATGGACGTCATGCCGGCTCTTTTAGCCGCTTCTATACCGGCCGGGGAATCCTCCAAGACCAGGCATCCTTCAGGCTTCGCGTCGATCAATTCGGCGGCCTTCAGAAAGATATCCGGCTCCGGTTTGCTTTGCGGGACCTCCCAGCCGCTGATAACGGAGTTCACGCGGTGAAGAAGGCCAACCATCCTGAGCTTCTGCAAGACCTGGGATCTCGGCGAACTGGACGCCACCACTCTCGGCATAGCGCGCTCGTCCAGAAGGTCCAGGAGTTCTATAAGCCCCGGCTTGGGCTTTCCCTCCCCTCTTCCTATGGCCTCGACTATCAGTTCGGCGCACTTGTCGCGGACGGAATTCGTCTCCTCCACGCTGAAGCCGTATTCCTCGGCGAAGAAGCCGTAAGTGTCGGACCTGGCATGCCCGATTAGCTGCCTGAAAAAGGCGAAGGTCATCTCGCGCCCGTTCTTCAACCGTATCGCCTCCGCCATGGCGCGCATGGCGACTGGCTCGGTATTAAGCATCAAGCCGTCCAGGTCGAAAATAACTGCTTCTATTTTTCTTTTTTCCATATTCTAATTTTAGCAAACCGCCTGGATTAATGGTAGAATATTCGCGATATGAAAAGATTAGCGTTCATTTTTTGCCTGGCGCTTTCCCTCTTCGCTTTCGAAGAAGAGCGCACGATGTTCGGAGAGCTTTCCGGTAAAGACGGATCTACAAAGGACTGCCTTGTCGTCTTCAGGATCGGTTCAGAGGACAACAGTTTCTTCTGTGAGATCCGCCGCAGGATCAATTCAAGAATAAGGTCTCAGGTCTTTCGCGGCGAAATGGAAGGAAATGCGTGCAAAGCCAAAAGCGCCGACGGCCGCCTCTCCTTGTACGGAGTCATGGAGAAAAACGAATTCAACGCCGGTGTTATGAACGGCGAAGAACTTTTGTACAGTCTTTCCGCCAAAGACGGGGAAAGCATGATGGGAGAAGCCGCTTCCGGCCGCTCTGATGACGAAAACACAGGCGCTGCCCCTCCCGAACCGCAAATAAAGCGAGAGGAGTCCTGCGAAGAGAGCAAGCCTGATCTTATAAATGTCAAGATCTACACTTACAAGGGAAAACTTTCCGGCAAGGAAGGCGAAAAAGACGCCGAACTGAAAGCAACTTTTTCAAACGGCAAAAACAACAACATGAACCTTGTCGTAATGGTAAATAAAACACCCGATAGCGTCAGCGCCGAATTTTATTCCGGGGTGGCCGACAAGGGAAGATTCACCGCCATGAGCCGCGACAAAAGCAAATTGATCAGCGGCAAAATAGACTCCCAAAAACTAGAAGCAGAGATCAAAGAGGAAGCGAGCGGCGAATCAAGCTTCTTCTCCGGAAAACGCTGACGGCTCTTATTCCGGAAGCTTTTCCAGCTTCCCATCAACCAGTTTGCGGTAATAGCAGGAGCTTCTCGCTACGCCGTTTTTGTCCTTGGTGTGGCAGGCGCCCTTGCCCAAGGGCCTGACGAGGT